>NZ_JAAHHU010000180.1:0-10407 GCF_010672095.1 Moorena sp. SIO3I6
CCATGGAGTTGAACACAGAATAATGAGGAATTTCTACCTAAGTTGATCACTTGCGACACTTACGCATATGGAAAGCTCATTTGAACTAACCCTACAGATGGTTATCGCCATCTTTGCTGGGATCAGTGCCCAGGTAATGGGTGAGTATTTAAAAATTCCCAGCATTGTCTTTTTGCTGATGTTTGGCACTCTACTCGGACCAGATGGCTTCGGTCTTTTGCACCCACAGAAGCTAGGGGTTGGTCTAGAGGTAATTGTTGCCCTCTCAGTGGCAGTTATTCTGTTTGAAGGAGGGCTCAACCTAGATCTGCGGGATCTGGGCAAAGTGTCTGGTAGTCTGAGAAATCTAGTTACCATCGGAACACTGATTACTCTGTTAGGAGGTGGCATGGCGGCTCACTGGCTAGGGGAGTTTCCTTGGCCGATTGCTTTTCTCTATGCCTCTCTAGTGGTGGTCACCGGACCAACGGTGATTAGCCCTCTGCTAAAACAGGTGAAAGTGGATCGACGTGTAGAAACCCTCCTAGAAGGGGAAGGGGTTCTCATTGATCCAGTCGGGGCAATTCTGGCAGTGGTTGTCCTGGACACAATTTTAAATAGTGATGGTGGTGCAAATGCAGCATTTGTGGGTCTAGGTCTTCGTTTAAGCATCGGTGCTGTTATTGGGGGCTTAGGGGGCTGGTTAATGGGGTTTCTTCTCAAGCAAGCACGCTTCATCTCAGAAGAACTCAAAAACTTGGTGGTACTGGCTGGCATGTGGGGTTTGTTTGGCTTGGCTCAGATGGTTCGCTCTGAATCCGGTTTGATGGCAACTGTAGTGGCTGGAGTAGTTATGGGAGCCTCTGACCTGCCTGAAGAGCGCTTGTTGCGACGCTTCAAGGGACAATTAACTGTCCTTGGGGTTTCCATGTTATTCGTACTGCTATCGGCTGACCTGTCAATCGCCAGTGTGTTTGCCCTAGGCTGGGGCAGTATCTTTACCGTCTTGGTATTGATGTTGGTGGTGCGCCCCATCAGTGTGGTGGTTTGTACTTGGAATAGTGATCTCAATTGGCGGCAAAAATTATTTGTGTCGTGGATTGGTCCTAAGGGAATTGTCAGTGCTTCTGTGGCTTCCTTGTTTGCCATTCTCCTAACGGAACGGGGGGTTAATGGTGGTGACTCGATTAAAGCCTTGGTATTCCTGACAATTATGTTGACGGTAGTTTTACAGGGTTTGACCGCTCGCTGGGTCGCCAAATGGCTAAAACTTAACCCAGAGGAGGAGGCAACTGGTGCTGTAATCATCGGTTGTAATCCGATGAGCCGTCTGATTGCTCGTTTGTTTCAAGAGCGAGGAGAGTCGGTTGTGCTGATTGATACAGACCCAGAAGCCTGCCAAAAAGCAAGGGACGAAAATCTGCGAGTTTTCCAAAGCAGTGGTTTGGATGTGGATGTTCTAGAAGAAGCTGGCATCGAATCGGTGGGAACTTTCCTAGCAATGACCAAGAATGGTGAGATTAACTTGGTATTGGCTCAACGAGCAGCGGAGGAGTTTAATCCACCGCGAGTCTTAGCAGTGTTTCCTCGTGACCCCCAAGTCAATAGCAACAACAATAAAACCAAGGTTAATCAGGCCTTCATTGCACAACTACCGATCAAAACTTGGATCCAGTACATTAATGATGGGCAAATCAAGTTGGGCAAAACCACTCTCAAGGAAGCTGGATTTGGTTTTCAGCGAGCTCATCTCAACGCCTTAATTCGCTCTGGAGAACTGGTACCTTTGCTACTGGAGAGGGAAAAGAGTTTTCAAGTGGCGAGTGGGAATGAAGATTGGCAACCGGGGGATAATATTATTTACTTGCTCCATGACCCTAGACCAAAACTTCTGAAGCGTTTATCCGGTGGGACGTCTTCGTCTCGTCTGGCTCTCGAAAAGCTACCCAAAGTCGAGGAATTGCCAATTGCTACAGGGGCATCGAATTCAACAGTAGATGAAAGTAGTGTGAATTAGATGTATAGCAAAGGGAACAGGGAACAGGGAACAGGGAACAGGGAACAGGGAACAGAGAACAGGGACTAGGCAATATGGCATCAAAAATTATCACAATTCCTACACGGATACCTGTTGCACCTAGAAACCAAATAATGCTATTAGATGATAATGGCATTATTTGGTTGATAATCCAATAAAATTCACAAAATATGTTATCAGGTTATCCAATCATGTGAAATCCTTACATTTAGGCAACTGTGCAATAGCATGATCAGCAATTGCACAGTTAGACATTGACTTTCATTAAGGTGAATTTTGAAGACTTTTTGGTAAAATTCAGGAAGCATTTCTATTTTAGGGTTGTCCACTAGACAACTCTATTCTTTTTTGGGTTCGTTTGCTCAAATCCTTATCCTATCTACTTTTCACTCTTATTGTCACCCCCTGAGCAGGTGCGGAAACAAGTGACCCAAACAGCCCCTCAGCCCTTCTCCGGGACCCCAAGTCTCCTTCTGTTAACCGTTCACTTTAATTTTTTCCGACTACTTAAATTAAGAAAATCAGAACATTTATCAAGCTATATATAATTTACATCTATCTTGGGTAGTATAGCAGAAGTCAGAAGTCAGAAGTCAGAAGTCAGAAGTCAAACTCTTGCGCTTATTTAGGTTTGAGACTTTTGTCATGTCCGCGCCTGCCCTGGCGACTGCTATATATAGCGTTGGTCATAGGAGGTAAAAAGAGCAGAAAGCAGATGCTAATTTCCTGATTTGCTTGTGTAAGTGCAAAACTAATTCAGCTTTAATAACCAGAGCCTATATCTGAATTTATAAACTCAATATTATATTAAAATCAGGGGTTTTCTCTAAGAGTATTAGTCATTGTTTTTGAGCTTAATGAATGCAAAATTATACTCTCAAAAAATATATTTAATCCCATAGTAACTATCACAGATAACGAGATATAAAATTATCAAATGACCCAAAACAATAATTATCGGGAAAAGCAACAAGAGCAGCTAAATCAGCTTCTGAGTAAAGATAATCGCTATAAAGTTGTCAAATTATTGGGTGAAGGAGGCTTTGGTAAAACTTGGGAAGTAGATGACCAAGGTACGCGAAAAGTATTAAAAGTTCTGCACCGCAAAAGTCCCAAGGCTATAGAGTTATTTGAACGGGAAGCGGAGGTACTCAAAAAGCTAAATCATCCAGGAATTCCTAAAGTCGAGCCAGATGGCTACTTTATTCTCCCGCAAGAAGGTGGGAATCAGGATTTGCACTGCTTAGTGATGGAAAAAATTGAGGGGTTGGATTTAGAGAAGTGGCTAGAAGAGAATGGCTATCAACCCATCACACAAGAGCAAGCGATCGCATGGTTGAAACAACTGGCAGAAATCTTAGCTCTAGTGCATGAGCAGAACTGGTTTCACCGGGATATTAAACCTGCTAACATCATGCTCAGACCTAATGGTCAGTTAGCTTTGATTGACTTTGGTGCAGCGAGGGAGGTGACGGATACCTATTTTGAAAAGCTTCAAGAAGGAAATGTTACAGGGATTGTTTCACAGGATTACACGCCGCCAGAACAAGTTAAAGGTCAAGCTGAGTATAGGTCTGATTTCTTTGCCCTAGGGCGTAGCTTTGTCTATTTACTGACAGGCAAACTACTCAAGCACTTTGGCGCAAACGCAATCACAGGTAAGCTTGAAAAGAATTGGCGAGACAGCGCGACCCAAATATCTGACCCACTGGCAGATTTAATTAATGATCTAATGGCTCCCTCACCAGAGCGGAGACCTGAGAATGCCCAAGATATTCTACAGCGCTTAGAAATAATTGATATCGAGTCTTCCATTCTCTCAATTCTGTCAGTACTGGGTCAACCAGCAAGATTGATTGCAGAGCCGATTCTTAAAAGGAAAATTCGCAAGTGGGCAAAGCAGAGCCGGATTCCTCACATTGCCCTCTACGGTAGAACAGGAGCGGGTAAATCATCTCTGGTCAATGCCATGATGGGAAAGGAGGTTGCTAAGGTTAGGGTAGATAAACCGGAAACCCTAAACCCTGAATCTTACCCATGCGAGCGCAATGGACGGAGCTTAGAAATTGTAGATTCCCGTGGTGTAGGGGAAAAGTCCAAGAACGATCCAGCATTCCAGTCAGCCATTGACTACATTGTTGAAAAGAGAGTAGATATCCTTTTATTTGTTATTCCAGCCAAAGAGCGAGGGTATGTCGCTCAGGATGTGGAGTTTCTAACCACGCTGCGCCAACAGCACCACCAAGCCCATAATACAGAACTGCCGATTATCTTGGTGATCAACCAGATAGACCTGGTTGAGCCTGCCCGCGAGTGGAATCCACCTTATGACCTGAGTTTAGAATCTAGGGCTAATTCCAGAAAGCCTAGTAATGCCAAAGAGCAGAAAGAAATTAATATTATCAAGTGCATTAAAGCAAGACTCCATGACTATCACCAAATTACTGATAGTTATGTTCCTGTTTCTGCCTGTTGGCAGGAGTACGAAGACACAAGGTATAACATCGAGCAACTAGAACTAGAAATATATAAAAATATCTCTGACGATGCTGCTAAATACGGCTTTGGGGGAGCAACTGCGGGCATCCCACTCAAGAGGATCATAGCCAATAAATTTAAGTTGAGCGCAGCCTGGTTTACATGGAGTGCGAGATTTGTTCCCTTTGTAACAAAATTTATACAAAATTTGCTGGTCAGGATGATTGCCAATATTGCTATTCCTGGCCAATACCAAAGTATTACGGTCCAAACATTCCTGGAGCAGTTGGGTGTTAAAGGAACTCAAATCAATTTCAATACTGTGGCGATGACTTTAGCAATTGGTGAAGCAGCGATTAGCTATTTTATTGAGAACCACTCTATAGAAGAAGCTAGACAAGCTTTTGTACAGGAAGAGAAAAGTCGGCAAACAGAACTAAGAGATGCAGAGCCGGAAGATGTGATGGAAATTCTGCGAAACATTGACAGGGAAATTAGCGAGCGTTACGGAATACCGCCTTTATATAAAGACGACAGTGATATTACCTAAGCCTATGGGCTACGGGAACAGCGAACAGCGGTCAGCTGACAATAAACCGCTTTTGAAAAAATTGAATACTTCGAGATTTTATCGAATGATTTTTCCCCTCTTACCTCTTCTTCACTGCTCCCTGCTCCCTGCTCCCTAAAAAAATGTACTTCACCTAATTGAAAACAGCCATAGTTGAATACTTACCTAAATAGTGTTTATTTTTCGCTAGTATATTGAACCCAAAGATGCTGACTATAAAAAAGTTAAAAATCCCAAAAAAAATGCGGTTGCCAAGTTGGAAATTCTGCTTGCCGTTAATAGCAACAATTTTACTAATGTGGGCTCAAGCTGCCCTTGGCGAAACTACTTCTAACGATTCAGGTGAGCAATTAAAAAAGATCAATACTATCTGGGTGTTACTTGCCGCTTTTCTGGTGTTTTTTATGAATGCTGGTTTTGGCATGTTGGAAGCTGGCTTTTGCCGTTATAAGAATGCTGCTAATATCTTGACCAAAAATTTGTTAGTATTCTCTATTGCTACACTAGCATTCTGGGTCTTGGGGTTTACCCTAATGATGGATGACTCTTTCTTAGGTGTTATCGGAGGGCTAAAAGGACTATTTTTGTTGAATGAACAGGGATTCTCTGAATATAAGAAAGAAATAACGATTCCTCTCAAAGCAGCATTTTTGTTTCAATTAGTTTTTGCTGGAACCGCCGCGACGATTGTATCTGGAGCCGTTGCGGAGAGAATTAAGTTAAAAGCATTTTTATGGTTTAGCTTTTTCCTGGTCGCTCTTTATTATCCCATCACTGGACACTGGGTTTGGGCACCTGACGGTTGGCTCAAACAGCGAGGTTTCGTGGATTTTGCTGGTTCAACCGTAGTTCATGCAGTGGGTGGTATGGCAGCTCTAGTGGGTGCTTGGCTCTTGGGACCACGTAAATACCGACGAGAGGAGGACGGTAAAATGGTTTCCCGCTATAAAGACGATGGTACTAGGGTACCTATACGTCCCCATAATCTCAGCATGGCTACTCTAGGTTGCTTTATCCTTTGGCTGGGCTGGTTTGGCTTCAATGGAGGTTCACTGCTAAAAGCTGACGCTGAACAAATAAGTCACATTCTGCTAACAACCAACATTGCTGCAGCAACTGCTGGTCTGACAGCGGCTTTTACAACCTCAAGGCTAAAGTACTTTAATAACAAACCAGAACTGTCTATGATCATCAATGGAGTCCTAGGAGGTTTGGTTAGTATTACCGCATCCAGTGCCTATGTCCAACTATGGGCTGCTCTTTTCATTGGTATGGTAGCTGGAAGGTTAGTTGTTTTCTTAGTTTACCTCTTCAACCTGTGGAAAATTGACGACCCAGTGGGTGCAATATCAGTTCACTTAGGTTGTGGCATCTGGGGAACGCTGGCAGTTGTTTTGAGTAATCAGAATAAGTTACTTTGTGACCAAATAATAAATGCACCACTCTGCAATAGTGAGAGTCTTGGAGTGATAAAGATATTCCAACAATTAGGAATTCAAGTGCTTGGTCTCTTTGTTGTTCTATTGTTTACCTTGGCTTTTAGTTGGGTCACTTGGTCAATACTTAAAGCGCGAATAGGCATTAGAGTTTCGGACGAGGATGAGCTCAAGGGTTTAGATCGGCAACTGCATGGTGTAGATGCTTACCAGGGTTTTGAAAAAAGAAAAGTTTAGTGGATAAATAAGTGTGGTAACCCGCAATTATGGCTCTTTGTTACCTGTTATGCTTAACTTTTAAATTCAATTGCCTAAAACTATTACTGTGTATAGCTTTGAAATTGTAATAGTTTAGTTTTTCGGCTAAATAGCATCTCAATGTCTAAAAGTATTGCTTAGAAATACTTTTAGACATTGTTTTTGGTAAATTAGCATAATAATTCCGGAAAAACTGCCATTATCTACCAAATAATCCCTGGTCATCGTCGTCATCGTTATCTTCGTTATCAGTTATTGTTTCTCCATTATTACTAGAGGATTTACCATTGATATAAGTCTTAATGTCGTCGATAATTTCAGCGATTTCAGATTCTAACAACCCTTGGCTGATACTACTACTGGCTTTAACTAACAAGAACTTATGGGAACCGCATGGTACCGACATAATGTAGCCATATTTA
This sequence comes from Moorena sp. SIO3I6, assembly GCF_010672095.1. Classification (NCBI taxonomy): domain Bacteria; kingdom Bacillati; phylum Cyanobacteriota; class Cyanophyceae; order Coleofasciculales; family Coleofasciculaceae; genus Moorena; species Moorena sp. SIO3I6. Next base: position 7,183 of record NZ_JAAHHU010000180.1, read on the forward strand.
GAAGATCTAACACAAATATTTGGAGCCGGATCCCATTCCAATTTATTACAAATACGTTTGGGTAAGTAATCCATCACCCCAGCTATGATTTTAGCAACGTCAGAATCCCAATTACCGATAAGTGTTTCGGTGATTATCATAGCATTTTCTTGGACAATGACGACTCCCTGAATACCAGATGTATCATCCTTGAATTTTTTGAGAGTGTCTTTGATTTTTTTAATATCCATACTTACCTGTTACCTTCCTGAATTATCTATGTATATGGTGGATTAGTCTACAATTTAACAAATTTAATTTATTATATATTTATCTCTCGGTAAAAAATGGGCAATAATTCAGATACTAACTGTTCGGATTTCGTCTAATATTTTAGCACTTTATTCACTTAATCAAGGAAGGTTTAGGAAAATTGTCTTGACTAGAGTCCTGGTGGTTGCCAGGAAATTACGTGGTTTTAAACTCTGATTTTTGTAACATATAAATCAGGCCATTGATTGGTGTGAAGGCACCATTATTTGTTAGTGCAAAAATCAGATTATTTGTTTCTATTAACTTTTCTGAGGGTGGGATGATTAGTCCGGACAGAAAACGTTAAAGTACAGAATTCGGTCAAGCATTGGGGTTAACCCAAACTTGACCAATTTTTTTTGATTGCTATCAAGACTTCCTGAAATGTGAGAACCCCGTGGCTTTAGCCCGGGGTCAGAAGTTACCGCAAGAATAAGGCAGCCTTTATGGTTGATCGGTTACTCGTCCCAGGGTTAAAACTTTGAGGCGCGACCCATGGCGAATTTAATTCGCCTAGGTCAAGCGCGCCTCCATGATTAAGGCTGCCTTATTCTAAGGTGTCGTCTCCGGGATGAAACACAGAGACTGGAAATATCGGCGTCGTGTCTTCAATCTGGCTTCTGACCCAACGCTCTATAAATTCCCCAACGCTTGTTCCTGACTCTTTAGCTGAAAGTTGCAACCATTTCCACGCGGTATCTGTAAGCATGATGCCGTGTGTCTTTTTTAGTTCATTATAATGAACGGGAACCCCTCTCAATATTAATTGAGATTTAATCTTATTTTTGCTTGATATTGTTAGAATTTTCGAGTATACTAAAGCTATGGTGACAAAAGAGGTCGAGGTGATCAAATGCATAAGACAATACCAGTAAAAGCTAACTTTTCAGACGAAGAAAAAGTTTTCTGGGAATTTCAATGTAGACAAGCCAATAGTTTGTTTAATTGCGCCATCTATTACGCAAAACAGAAACATTATCAATGGTTAGAAGAACAAGAAGCTTATACTACTTACTGGCGTGGCGATGAATTAAGAACTGGATGGAAAACGTATAAGTGCGGTACTAAATATCCTGAGTTGGATAAAGCATTGAAAATGAGTCCGCACTACAAAGGAATGGCGGCTCAGTCTGCTCAACAGACTTTAAAAACTGTAGGGGAAGCAATCACTAGTTACAATCAACTTGTTGGACTCTATTACAAAGGTCAAGTAGATAGACCTAGGCTCCCTAGGTATAGAAAGAAAGGTGGTTTGGCTGCTGTTACTTTTCCACGACAGGCTTTAACTTACAAAGAAGGATTGTTTTACCCTTCGGTTAGTAAAGAAAGCAAACCTGAATTGCTGACTAAAATTGCCTTATATCCGCCGGATTTTATAGACTCAGATTGGGTTAAAGAGGTAACCATTAGACCTTACTACGGGCAACTTTGGATTGACTGGGTCATTGAGGACGGAAAAGAGCAAGTCAAAGAAAATCCAACTTTAGATTATTCCCAAGCCATGGGTATAGACCATGGTGGAGATAACTGGTTAACCTGCGTTTCGACCTTGGGGAAAAGCTTTATTATTGACGGTCGAAAGCTAAAGTCTATGAATCAAGGGTATTGTCGCCTAGTAGCTAAGTACAAACAGGGAAAACCTCACTTTTACTGGGATTCAAACCTTGAACGGGTTCAGAGAAGACGCAACAACCAGATGAGAGATGCCATTAATAAGACGGCTCGATTTATCATTAATCGCTGTCTCGCTGATGGTATAGGAAACATAGTAATAGGTTGGAATGAAGGACAAAAGCAGCGTTCCAATATGGGGAGAAGTGGCAACCAGAAATTTGTGGCAATTCCTACAAAAAGATTAATTGAAAGACTTAAACAACTTTGCCTTGAATATGGGGTAAAATTAACAATTACTGAGGAAGCTTATACAAGTAAGGCATCTTTCTTGGATGGAGATTCATTGCCAAAAATAGGTGAAAAACCCAAAAGCTGGATCCCATCAGGTAAACGGGTTAGACGTGGCCTTTATAAGACATCAAAAGGAAACCTAATAAATGCGGATTGTAATGGTGCCGCCAATATTATTAGGAAAGTAACCACACAGCTAGGAATCAACCTAGCCAAGGTGGGTAGAGGGATTTTGACAGTCCCACATCGGTATGACATTTTCAACTCCATGAATAAATCATACCGAAGAAGGAGTGGAGCAGGATGGGTTCACCCTCCTGCGTAACATCCTTTGAGAATCCCCCGTGCTTTAGCCGGGGGAGATGTCAAATATCTGAGGCTGATCCAGAATAATTCTGGTCACTGTTGAGGGGCTAGAAATGCGATGCTCCAAAAGAGCCGCTACGCGATGCTCCAAAAGAGCCGCTACGCGAACGCAAAAAATCCCCACCAGATTCTGGTAATCTGAGAACCATAGATTACAACTGCTCCGCTTACTATAGCACTGCATCGCTGTTCCCTGTTCCCTGTTCCCTGTTCCCTGTTCCCTACTCCCTAGATACACCAGGAGGAAGGCGCAGAAGAAGGGAATCTGGCGATCGCCTAATCCTACGCTACCCTGGGAATTTCGCAGAGGTACTAGGGCGTGTTTTCTTGCCTCGGAGATCCCCCTAAATCCCCCTTAAAAAAGGGGGACTTTGAGTATGGCTCCCCCCTTTTTTAAGGTAGGGCTGTTTCATTCTGGCCAAAAATAGATGGGGACCCACCCCTAACCCCTCCCAGGAGGGGAGATGGGGAGAATTTTGGACGAATAGTCGTGATTTTGGCCAAATTTATCTAACCATACTCAAAAGCCGAATCACGAATTGTTAGTCATTTGAGTTGATTGAAGCCGGCTAATTAGTCAGATTTTAATGACTAAATTTGGGGATTTTTCGGAAAATTTTGAGCTATTTCCCTATCCCCCTATCCCCCTATCCCCCTATCTCC
>NZ_JAAHHU010000181.1:0-10334 GCF_010672095.1 Moorena sp. SIO3I6
ATTTCTCTGATGATAACTTGATAAGATCCTCCAAAACTGCTTCGATTGTTGCCAAGGCCGAGTTTGATTATCCTCTTTATTTCTTTTGTCAAGTACAATTTATACCAAATTCAATGCGATTACCCTGATGGGTGTTGGGTTAACCAATAAGTAATAACTTAAGTAATAACTGAGGACTAAAAGCAATAATTCATATTACTTTATTGAGCGATCAAAACTATAAATTTTCTGAGTTGTTAAATTCTCACACACTGAAGATGGTCGCTTCGTAAAGGGAAACTTCTCTCGGTCTAAAAGTATTTGTAAACTTGTCAGTGGATCGTGTCCAGAAGAGACTAGAAATTCCAAGCATCTTAGCTCAGGCCATTCAATCACGCTGTCTAAAATATTAGCGATCGCATTTACATAGGGATGCTGACTGGATTGGTACCAATCTAGTGCTGCTAGCTCAGGCTGATCAAAGCCCAAGTGTACGATTAAAGCAGGTTTCTCAAAAACTGCGGACGCTACAGGTCGTGACTCCTCCTGCAATAATAAGTTCTGGCTATGAGCTAGAGACCGTAGCTTTTCTAAACGCTCATAACGTTCTGTCACCTGTTGAGGCTGGTCTTGCCAATGAATTGCTACCGTAACTAAATAGGTCTGCAAGAGCAGATGACCCAGCTTCTGTGCTTTAGTTGCCAGATAGCTAGAATTGTAGTCATTAGCTTCAATCAACAATGGAACCCGACCAACTACTTCTAATCCATAACCTTTTAAACCAGCGATTTTGCGAGGATTATTGGTAATCAAGCAAATTTTCTTAACTCCTAAATCATTGAGAATTTGTGCTCCCATGCCATAGTCTCGCAGGTCAGCAGGGAATCCCAAACGTTCATTTGCTTCTACGGTATCCAGTCCCATATCTTGTAAGGAATAGGCTTTCAACTTATTCACCAAACCAATCCCTCGGCCTTCTTGCCGCAAATAAACCACGACTCCCTGACCGGAATTCTCAATCATTTTCAGAGCCGTTTGTAGTTGCATTCGACAGTCACAGCGCAGAGAGCCCAACGCATCTCCCGTTAAACATTCTGAGTGCATCCGCACCATCACTTGATGCTCTTTGAACTGAGTCGGGTCTCCTTTTACAATGGCAACATGCTCCGAGTGATCTAAGGTGTTGCGGTAAGCGTAAATCTGGAAATTCCCAAAACTACTGGGTAATTGGGCAACGGATTCTCGAAAAACAAAGCGGTCATGTTTGAGGCGGTAACTGATTAAATCAGCAATACTGATAATTTTGAGTTGATGCTTATTGGCATACTCAATCAACTCTGGCAAGCGAGCCATGGAGCCATCAGCATTCTGAATTTCACAGATCACACCCGCTGGGTATAAACCTGCAAGTCTTGATAAGTCAACCCCTGCTTCCGTATGACCAGCCCGTTTCAATACCCCTCCCTTTCTAGCACGGAGGGGAAAAATGTGACCAGGTCGTCGCAAATCACTGGGTTTCGTTACTGGGTTGATCGCAAACTGGATAGTACGAGCACGGTCTTCAGCCGAGATACCAGTCGTCACCCCTAAGTGGGGTGCTGCATCAATGCTCACGGTAAACGCTGTCTGGTTAGTGTCCGTGTTGTTACTCACCATTAGCGGAAGGTCTAGAGCATCCAAGCGCTCCCCTGTCATCGCCAGACAAATCAACCCTCGTGCTTCCACTGCCATGAAATTAATCATGTCAGGGGTAGCAAATTGTGCAGCACAAATTAGGTCTCCTTCGTTTTCCCGATTTTCATCATCAACCACCACCACTGCGTGACCTGATTTCAGGTCTGCCAGAGCATCATCAATGCTATCAAACTTATACACATCAGTTTTCGTGGATTCCACTTGTTTGCTGCTTTTGTTTAATTTAATGAATGGGCTTGAAATCAATGGGACCATGATCCTAGCTCATTTTCCCAAGTTTGACACTTGACGCTTAGGTGAGATGGGTGCATCTCAATGCCTGAAATTAGGCAAAAATTCCCACGAAAATTCCCACACTTCCCACGCGCCCCCGCCCCCCTCCCCAAACTTCCCAAACTTCCCTTCTTTTTTACAAATATTGAGATGCACCCGGTTAGATGTTCTTGGTCACTAGTATAGTCTATCGAAGTGCGGCGGCTTGCTTGGTGATAGACCACGCTTTTAATCACCAGAAGCAGGTTCCGATGTCAGCGCCTTGTGATTTGGTAAATTACCTAAGCATTCAGGCGTCAGGTATCAGCTAAGGTGCTACTTGAGGTGCTGCTTGAGGTGCTTTTGAATGAAACAGGTAAGTCTTCGTTTAATATCAGTTCCCTCCCCTGAGCGAGGAATTTATAGTCTTTGGCTTTGAGTCCGTTGAACTCCTCAGCCGGATAGCTTGTTTTAAGCTGACCCCTAAGGGCTGATAGCTGAATGCTTACGAAATCACAACTGGTCTTGTGGCACTAAAATGTTGCCAATAACTGAGGGATTAGGGTAAACTTATTCAGTTTTTACGATCCGTTGCTAGGGGATAATTTTTGTTAGTGATCGGATTGACTAACAAATGTGGCAGCTGCACAAATAGTGCTAAAACAGGACGTAGAAAAGCGAGCCACTGTGCCCAAGACAGTGGATGAAAATACCTGTGGAGAGGGTCTGACAGGGACTGAGGTTGTTCTTGGTCTAGTCAAGAGTCCCGCAAGCAGGTGTATACTCAGCCCCAAGGTTGAGAATCTCCCACTGAGCTAGCAATTAGCCTTTAGTGGGGGAGGATGTGAAAGCTCTTACGGTACTGCTCCAGGCTGAAAGCCCCGTGTTTTTAAACCGGGGATGAAAGCCAGGTAGCGACTAAAGTCGCCTAGATGCAATTCCATTAAAAAGGTTGACAATACTTGTGCGCTAGAGTATTATTTAGATATGGGTACAGGCTGAAAATCCGAGGCACAACCGGGTCAGAGACCCGCAATTGTTTGACCTTAAAGAAGAAATGCCCGGAGGGTAGGGAAAGTCCTCTTTTCTTGATGCAGTCGCTCATGGGGGAAACCCCCAAGACCGCGCTGCATCGCTAAAAACCCAATCATCAACTAACAATTGGTGTGTGAACCCAGCAAAGATACGACCTGAGAAAAGAGAATGGTACGGCGGGGCACGCCGAAACCAAGTGAAACAGGAAAGTAACGGACTTTATAAGGCACTTTTGCTGAAAGTAACTAAACGCCTAAGGAGACTAGCCCGCTGGGTCTTTCGTGAACTGACTAGAATCTTGGTCTCGACGGGATTCAGGTTTAGATATTGCCATTTGGACACGGAGGTTTAAGGCCGGTCGTAGATCTAGGAATCCCCGTCTTTTTAAAGCGGGGAGTGTCAACCTATAGGAAAGGAACATGATGGGGGATTTAGAACGCCTGCCAGTAGGCATAATTGGTGCTTCTGGTTATGGTGGCGTACAACTTGTAAGGCTCTTGATGGATCACCCAGGAGTCGATGTAGTTTATTTGGGTGGAGAAAGCAGTGCTGGCAAGGCATTTACTGAGCTTTACCCTCATCTAGGCCATCGTGTTAATCTAACCATTGAGCCTATTGACATAAATACTATTGTATCCCGTTGTCAGGTAGTGTTTCTGTCCTTGCCTAACGGTTTAGCCCATAAGCTAGCACCATCACTGTTATCAAAAGGATTAAAAGTTCTCGATCTCTCAGCTGACTATCGATTTAGTAAACTTGAAACTTACAAAAGCTGGTACGGTGGAGAGCGCCACGACCAAGAAACCGCTGCTACTGCTGTTTATGGTTTACCGGAACTGTATCGCGATCGCATTTCCTCTGCCCAATTAGTCGCTTGTCCTGGTTGCTACGTCACCAGCAGCCTACTCGCCCTTGCTCCCCTGCTCAAACAGGGTCTGATTATTCCAGACACTGCCATTATCGATGCCAAATCCGGTACCTCTGGGGGTGGACGCAAGGCAAAAACCAATCTCTTACTAGCAGAAGCTGACAGCTCTCTAGCCCCTTATGGCGTGACTCATCACCGCCATACCCCAGAAATTGAGCAAATTTGCAGTCATTTAGCCAGTCATGAAGTCAGGGTGCAATTTACACCCCACCTCGTTCCCATGGTACGGGGAATCCTAGCTACCGTTTATGCCACATTGCAGGATCCGGGACTAGTCAGGGAAGATTTATTCACCATTTACACAGCCTTCTACCGCGCCTCTCCCTTTGTCCGCGTGTTACCCAGTGGCACCTATCCCCAAACCAAGTGGGCTTGTGGCACTAATCTTTGTTACATAGGGGTAGAAGTCGATAGCCGAACTGACCGAGTTATCGTCATGTCAGTCATCGACAACTTGCTCAAAGGTCAAGCTGGTCAAGCTGTACAGTGTTTGAATCTGATGATGGGTTGGGACGAAACCCTAGGCTTGCCTCAACTGAGTTTTTATCCGTGAATCGGTTGTGGGACGGATGTGCAAAATAAACCAGAAGTAGGGGGAGATAGGAAAAAACCATTCTTCCCACACTCCCCACCAAATAACCTTGGCCTATTGGCCACGGAATCGCGTTCAACCTTCAACCTTCAACCTTGGCCAAAGGCCACGCAATCGCGTTCAACCTCCAACCTCCAACCTCCAACCTTCAACCTTCAACCTCCAACCTTGGCCAAAGGCCACGCAATCGCGTTCAACCTCCAACCTTCAACCTTCAACCTTCAACCTCCTAACCTCCTAACCTCCTAACCTTCAACCCTGACACAGCGGTCCCATGCCACAAGTTCCAGCATAAATGGCGCGATCGCCTAATTCATCTTCAATCCGCAGCAACTGGTTATACTTAGCCACCCGTTCACTACGGCACAGTGAACCTGTTTTAATTTGACCGGCACGAGTAGCAACAGCAAGATCAGCAATAGTAGTATCTTCGGTTTCCCCAGAACGGTGACTAATCACAGAACGGAAACCGTTGCGAGTTGCTAAGTCAATGGTTTCAAGAGTTTCGGTCAAGGAACCAATTTGATTGAGCTTAATCAAGATCGAGTTACCCGCACCGACATCAATACCTTTTTGTAGCCTGGTGGGATTGGTAACAAATAGGTCATCACCCACTAACTGAATACGGGAACCCAGTTTTTCAGTGAGCAACTGCCAATTACTCCAATCCTCTTCGTGGAGTCCATCTTCAATAGAAACAATTGGGTATTGCCCCACCAACTCAGCTAGATAGTTAACAAACTCCTCTGGGGAGTGAGATGCCCCATCATAGACATACTGAGCCTCTTTGTAGAACTCGCTCGCGGCCACATCCATGGCTAAAGCGATTTGTTCCCCTGGCTTATACCCAGATGTTTCTATAGCGGCAATCAATAAGTCTAGCGCTTCTTTATTTGACCCCAAGTTGGGAGCAAAGCCACCTTCATCTCCCACACCGGTAAGCAATTTTTTCTCTTTCAAAACCTTAGCCAAGGCGGCAAAAACCTCAGCTCCCCAGCGCAGAGCCTCTCGAAATGACTGTGCTCCCACTGGCACAATCATGAATTCCTGAAAATCCACATTATTATCCGCATGAGCACCACCGTTGATCACATTCATCAACGGAACTGGTAGTAGATTAGCTAGTGGTCCACCTAAGTAGCGGTAAAGGGGTAGTCCTTTACTGGCCGCCGCCGCCTTAGCTGTCGCTAGGGAAATCGCTAGGATGGCATTTGCTCCCATATTCTTTTTGTTGGCCGAACCATCCCGATGAATCATCTTGTGATCAACCAACATTTGGTTGAGAGCATCGTTTTCCAATAGCTCCGGGGCGAGTTTTTCTTTGATATTCGATACTGCCTTGAGTACCCCTTTACCACCGTAGCGACGGGGATCATTATCTCGTAGTTCATGGGCTTCAAAAGTACCAGTAGAAGCACCACTGGGAACTTGGGCAATTCCCACGGCACCGTTAACAAGGCGCACTTGGGCTTCTACTGTCGGACGTCCACGAGAATCTAATATCTCTCTGGCATCAATTGCCGCAATTGCAGTTTCTGATTTAGTCAACATGCTTTTTCCTCTAATTATCTAAAGATTGCAACTGCCTTAATCGTTAAATCGCTCTAGGAAAAGAAAGGAATGTCACTTCTTTTCAATCTCCTAGTTAATCAATGATGTCAGCCATCTCAGCCCTTAGGAGCTGTGAGCTATCCGCTATTAGCTATCAGCTTAAGCGCTACGCGCACGCTACGGGAACAGCCATGGTTGAAAAGCTGACTCGTTGGTGGTTATAACTGGGTACTGATAACTTAATGCTTACGATGAGATTGTGCCACTTTAAGGTCTGGAACATCAACACTACACAGTTTTCTATACCTAGAGTATTGTTGATATAATCGCCCTAAATATTTCGACCATACTAATGGTGATATGGCTCACGAAAATTGCTGAAAATAATCACAATTATTTTAGAGTTGGCTCACAACAAACCAAAATTATTTTAAATAAGCTAGGGGAAGACTAGTTAAGATGACTAGGGTTTCGGGACTCTTACTGACCTGTTGTTAAGGGCAATAATATCATCTATGATTTCCTCCCCACTTCAGAAATTTGTGTTTAGACCAGCATTGATTTCAGCAACAGTATTTGCTGCGCTGACGTTACCCGTAGGCTGGTTCGGTGCTAAGCCAATATCCATTAAAGTACAGGAGGAGCAACTATTCTACGGTCATGTGCGAGATGCGGCAACGCCTTACCTTACCTTGGCAACGGTGATTAGCCTGGGAGGTGGTATGGCCAGTGTAGCTATAGCAGGATGGCAAAAGTCTGCTCAACAATCATCGCAACTTCAGTCACAGCTATCAGATCTAGCACAACAAATTCAAAAAAAGGAAGAATTATTAGAAAAACTTAGGTTTTCAGAATCCCAGCACCACGTTCCTCAACATAAGCCTTTAGAAAATAAGATCGAGAATCAGACATCGCCACAGCAGCCAATTAACTACACCGTCTATACTAGTTCTAGCTTCGAGTCAAACCGTGAACCACTGGTTACTAAGAGTGGGTCGAGAGAATATCAACCAGCCCCTAAATCTGTGATGAAGGTGCCAGCCAAAACCTTTGAGTACAAGCGATTGGCCGTAGGCCACGCTACGCGAATGCAAACTGGTGTGGGTAATAGTCAAACCCATACTGGGCTTGAATCCCATTCTGAAGTAGTATCATTACCATCGGAAGATATTCAGCAACTTCAAAGTCAGTTGCAACAGGTCAAAGCTCAGATGACAGCGATGCAAAAGGTTTTGCACAAGCAACACTTTGTATCTACTTGAACACCAACGTTATGTCTAGTCCATCACCCATCGACCCTCAAACCCCATCGGGATTGGCCGTTGGCCACCCTAAGCGATCAGAATTTGAGCTAAATCTGCTCAAACAGGAATATTTTTTCCTGCAAACTACTGTAGAAGATTACAACAAACAAATCTGGGTGATTAAAGCCTTGGGGATTACGGCCACTGGTGTGGTTGTGCGCATGGTCTTAAAAGAAAAACAGAATAGCATTGCCCTGATTGGGTGTGCTATTCCCCTGTTCTTCTGGATTCTAGAAAGTCAGTGGAAGCACTTCCAGCGCGGTTTCTATCCCCGTTTGGGAGAAATTGAGGAAATTTTGACTCAGGAGTTTAACTTGCGCAGTCCAGCTATTTTTACTGGCTGGAGTCGTACCTTTAAGCGCAGTAATATTCCCAAACGCCAAGGCTATCTTTGGGATGGTTTATTAAACCGTAGCGTTTGCATTACTTATCTGTTAGAAATTGGCTTTCTTTTGGTATTATCGTTAATTAGGTTTTAGGAATTAGAAGTGTTGAACAGGGAACAGCGGATCTGGGAACAGGGAATCGGGAATCGGGAATCGGGAATCGGGAAGAAATGGTTCCCTAGTGTGGCGATTATAAATGAGTATAAAATAATTGCTCGGAAGCTTACTAAGTAAGGCTTTTAGTGATTTAAAAAAGCAATTTTCATAAAAATTGCTTTTTATTGTATTGATACAGTACCTTTGTGGAATCCCTTGCTATTTAAGGGGTAATCGCTCATTTAAACTAGTTATTGAGTATAATCAGTCTAGGATAGGCATTGATCATAACACCTAAAAACACTCAGATCTTTTTCCTACTGTTCCCAGATCCGCTGCTCCCTGTTCCCTAAAACCCAGGACGAAATACCTCAGCCAATTGAGAACTGCTACATATGCGTGTAATCATCCAACGAGTCAAATCCTCTCAAGTCGAAGTAGAAACAACAGTGATTGGGAAAATAGGGCGAGGGCTTAACCTACTAGTCGGTATTGCGGAACTGATACGGAAGCTGAATTAGACTGGATGGTGCGAAAGTGTCTAGACTTAAGGCTATTTCCAGACGAGACTACTGGTAATGACCGTTGGGAAAAGTCGGTGCAGGATATAGGTGGTGAGCTATTGGTGGTTAGCCAGTTTACCCTTTATGGAGATTGTCGCAAAGGACGTCGCCCTTCCTTTAGTCAGTCCGCTGCTCCAGAATACGCTAGGGCATTATATCAACTATTTGTGGATAAGTTACGGATGAGTGGGTTGCGGGTAGAAACTGGTGAGTTTGGTGCTATGATGGAGGTTTGTATAGAGAATGATGGTCCTGTGACACTGTTGTTGGAGAAAGAGGCATTAGTGCGCTAAGGGAACAGGGAACAGGGAACAGGGAGTGTGGGAAGTTTGGGGAGATGGGGAGATGGGGAGATGGGAAACATTTTTATAGCGTTTATCATACTGACGAGGTACAGTAAATTTTCGTCTTACACCGACTCCCGACTCCCGACTCAAGACAAGTCAATGGAATAATAAGCGGAATTCAGCTTGGGCAAGTTGTTCGATGAATCCAAGGTCAGTAATGCGTTCGCTTTTAGCGTGGCCTACGGCCAATCGCGTAGCGTGGCCGAAAGGCCATCGCATCCAGCATTAGCTCTGGGATAGTCCCAAACCCCTATTTTCAACTCTGTTCGATTTGACCTTGGTATTTTTTGCGTTCGCGTAGCGGCTCTTTCAGAGCATCGCATTACTTCAGCCTCTTTTGCTTTCAGTTCAGGTCATGGTTACCAGGAACTAGAACAATTTCCATAAAATTCAAAAATTGTGTACTTAACCTATTTTATAAATCCTAGAGATTGCTTTCAGTAATTTGAGGATTAATCTCTCCATAGTCTTATATTTTTATCTACAATTTTATACATTGAATACCATGACATAAATGAGAGCAGTTGTCTCTTTTTGGTTAGATGGTTTTTAGTGTTAGTGTAGTATGAAAAGATAGAAATGAGTGAACCAATAGCTGACTATGACAATCCTTGGAAAGAAGCATTACAAGCCTATTTTGAGTCATTTTTGCAGTTTTGTTTTCCCGAAGTTCACACTCTGATTGATTGGAATCAGACACCCCAAGCCCTTGATACAGAGCTACAGCAGATAGTTGGTGCGGCTGAGTCAGGAAAACGGATCGCTGATAAATTATTCCAGGTGTGGCTCTGTGGTGGAAATGAAACTTGGGTCTTGATTCATGTAGAGGTACAAAGCCAAAAAGAATCAACCTTTGCCAAACGAATGTACCAATATCATTACAGGGCATTTGACCTCTACGAAAAACCTGTGATTAGCTTAGCGGTATTGGGGGATGAAAATGCTTCTTGGTCTCCATCGTCCTATGAATATGGCTTGGGAGGTTGTCGGCTGAGTCTAGAATTTCCGATTATTAAATTACTCAACTATGAGTCAATGTGGCAGGTGTTGGAATCCAGTACCAATCCCTGTCTTGATGCAGTCGCTCATGGGGGAAACCCCCAAGACCGCGCTGCATCGCTTTGCAGTAGTGGTGATGGCTCATTTAAAAACGAAAGCCACCCATAAACAACCGATGGAGCGCAAGCGATGGAAGTGGTACCTGGTTCGGAGACTTTTTGAACAAGGTTATAGTAAAAACGATATAGTGAAGCTATTCCAGTGTATTGACCAGATGATGGCTTTACCGGAACAGTTAGAACAGGAGCTGAATCAAGAACTCGAACGTTATCAGGAGGAAAGACAGATGCCTTTAATTAGTCGAGTGGAAGAAAGGGCAATGAAGAGGGGTGTGGAACAAGGACTTCAACAAGGACTTCAAGAATATCGGCAAGGTTTACAAGGGACAGTAGGGGACTTGCAAATAAATAGACTACCAGTTAATTTAAGGAACCAACATGAGCATAATTGAGGACTTGTTCTGAGGATAAAAGATGCTAGATGAAACCGTTAAAGCGACGATCCAAGATGCCGCCCAAAAACTCACAGGTCCGATCAAACGAGGGTT
>NZ_JAAHHU010000182.1:0-10321 GCF_010672095.1 Moorena sp. SIO3I6
CGATCAGGAACTTTAATCTTTCCTTCCTGGCGCATCCTAAGTCGATCCATAATAATGGCATCGTAGGCCGCCTCTACGGTATCTAAAAGCTTTTGGTTACCACGATGCTTTTGCATCAGGCGACCTTTGGCATCCTGAATTTCATCAAAGGACGCTTCTTCCGTAACCCCAAGCTGATCATAGGGATTGTTATCACTCATTCAAGACCTCCGAGACATCCCTTGTTTTCACATCCCTTCTTTTCACTAGTATGACAGCAACTTTAAACTAGTTATGTATATGTTAAGGTTAGGCACGAGAAACTCTCAACCTTGCTCTGGCTAACCACTGGTCACAGAGTCGTTTTGGTTGAGGGTGGTGCCAATGCCCCTGGGTGCTAGTGTAGCTTGATCTTCAAGCAGCAGTCCCGAAGTGAAGTCAACACAATGCCGGTGCATCTGCTGTTTTGTGACCAAATCACCGGAGAATTCCTGAATGATGTTAGAACCGTTAGTAAATCCATATAGACCCATCAAGGCTATGGGTTTTTTGCTCTTTAGAACCAGAAAAAAAGACTTTTTCCCTTGGTTCGGGAAGTCCTACTGTGGGGGAATTTTGAAAATAACTGATCTGCCTATGCGATTTACCAACTATTGGCATTGCCTAATAATCTGAGGATAATTGTCTACAATGCCCAACAGCACCGTTGGTGTCAAAACACTCTGCGTCTTAAATTTGTGATCCCGTTTTCCGTGGAAAGTTATGACCGCCGCCAAGATTCTTGTCGTAGATGACGATCCGGCAATCCGAAATTTAATTCTACGCTTCTTAAGTCAAAAGAATTTTCAAATGCAGGCTGCTCAAGATGGCAAGACGGCTCTTGCCACATTTGAGCAATTTAATCCAGATTTAGTCATTCTAGATGTGAATTTGCCTGACGCCCTTGGCTACAACCTGTGTCAGCAAATGCAGACCCGCACTGATGTCTTTGTCCTCTTGCTCACCAGTCGGTCGGATGCTGCTGACAAAAATCAAGGATTTCAACAAGGTGCTGATGACTACATCACCAAGCCCTTTGATTTACAAGAGCTGGAAAATCGAGTTAGAGCAATTTTGAAACGGAAGCGGGCTGTTACTGCTACTGAAGCAGAACGCCTCGTCTTCGACCATTTAGTGATCGATCCAGGGCGCAGGGAGGTAACTATCAACGAAATACTTATCCCTCTAACTGCTCTGGAATTTGATCTACTCCATTTTCTGGCCTGTCATCCAGGTCGAGTCTTGCGCCGTTCTGAGTTAATCCAGGAAGTCTGGGAGTACGATTATGTGGGAGATCAGCGAGTAGTTGATGTCCATATCGGTCAAATTCGCCGTAAAATTGAGGTTAATTCCAGTGACCCTTCCTTAATTCAGACAGTTCGAGGTGTTGGCTACAAGTTTGAGGCACCTTCTAGTAAGAAGAATGAGAAAAATGGTAAATCCAGTAGCTAACTCATTGTTGACACTCCACGACTACTCAAACCCCTTGCTCGTGGAGGGTCAATGGTTGCCAAGGCAATCGACTACTGAGCTACCGGACTAGAGTTCAAGAGTCGTCTAGCACAGCACGGCGGAAATAAAGATACGATTCAAAAATAGCAAAACGCTTATGTAATAAGCATGCAAGAATTGTTAATACCATAATTTTTAATTCCGCGCAGCAGTACTAGTGATCATGCCTGCTTTGGTCTAGCCTCTTGCTGAAGTGGCTCGACTTCCCTGGGATTAGCTTTGTTGAGAAGACGTCGTAGCATGATTGTTTGATTCTGCTGTAGCAACTTCTGCTGTAGCAACTTCTTTGGTGGCAGTTTTCTCAGATTCACTTGGGGTAGGGGTGTTCAGCCCTTGCTCTATTTGTTGTGCCTCTAGCTTAAACTGATTTTCAAACTCCTTGGAAGCATCTTGAAAGCCTCTAATGGCTTTACCCAAACTACGACCAATTTCTGGCAACTTCTTAGGGCCAAATACTAATAGGGCAATGACCATAATCAACACCATTTCCGGTAAACCCATACCAAAAACGTTCATTATTATATAACCTCCTGGGATTTGTCAAGTGCTGGTTTGCTTTTACTGGTTTGCTGTTACTAGTTTGCTGTTCTTAGTATTCCACATTTGACCCAAATTGACCGCTGTTCCGTTGAACTCAGCCAGTTTAACTCAGCCAGTTTAACTCAGCCAGTTTAACTCAGCCAGTTTAACTCAGCCAGTTTAACTAAGTTAGGTAGTCATCCCAGGGACTTCCTAGCCTATCCATTGCTGTCAACAGCATTAAAAAACCCGGACAAGCCGGGAGGGAGCTGAAATATTTGAAATGTTAATGATTAGCAGTTAAGCCATGGAGTAGACTACTGCCCTAGGCTTGTCCAATCAACATTGAAACCTTGAATGATGATTGATTTGTTGTAAATCTGCAAAATAATCAGCAAAAAGACGAAAAATAGCCCCATAAAGACTCCCATTACAGGGGTAGTGCCCCAACCTGGGGCAACTTTGCCATATTCCGAGTTAAGGGGTTTGAGAATATCTCCTAGCCGAGTTTTTTGTGCCATGGGTAAATTGAGATTTATGTTAATTGAGATTTATGTTATTGACATCTCCCCCGTGCGAGGGATTGCTCGCACGGGGGATTCTACAAGGTGCCGAAGTTGCAGCTTGAAACCGTGCCACTTCGCTTCAAGTCAGATAGGATCTACTTAGAAATTTAAACAGAATCCTACCGGTGCGGGAGTGTCAAAGCTCCCATACCTTCTTAAGATTATAGACACGTCGGGTCAAAACCCGTTCTCCATAGGAGACGCGGGGTGCGTTCACTTCGCGTTTGAACCCCTCCTTAGAAATAAGGGGCTATCACGACGAGCGGATGTTTTGATTTCAGCTTACACTAAGGAGGCACTAAACCAAAGACATTTATACTCGAGGTGCAACTATTAGCCTTATAGCTATCTAAACCTTGTGAAACATTATCCACTGTTTTATAATGAAATAAGTTAGTAACTTGTTTAACTTCGGAACACTGCCGCCCAACGAAGAACTAAAAGCGAAGACAGCTGGTCGTAAGTTAAGCGACGTAAAATAATGGACTGAGTGAAGTTACAGTGCGGTTTGAGAGTAGGCAGCAGAGCCTCCATTAATAAAATTAGCGCAATGCTTTTGGCATTGCTTTGTCGGCAACAACCATTAGTTAAAACTAATGCTATACCATCGTCCTATCTGCTTGTGAGTAGGTTTGTACAGGTTAAATGTTGCACAAGTCGCTTGAATTCAATCAATCCAGACTCGGAAATTGTTTGAGAGAGTTTGCGGCAGTGGCACATCCAATAGACATGATTAACTGCCAGGACTATCAAAGCGTGGTTTTTGCCTAAGTACCTGGTGAGGTAAAGGTCGTGAAAATTTTCCGGATTTTGGGCTACATACCCCGTGATGAGGCGCCAACTCACCTTTTCCCAAGAAAATTAACACACTGTTAACACAGTACCTGATATTTTTCAAGCCTGCCGTTCACAACAACTAATCTTTTTGAAGATTAGTTGTTGACAAACTTAGACAGTAGTTGACAAAAAATAAATTTTGTCAACTACTGTCTAAGTTTGTCTAGTAGTTATAGTTTTGGAAATGTATCTTAACAGTATTAATATTCTGTGGTATTCTTAAAAAAAAGCAATAAAATTAAAATTTGTTAACACAACATCAAAAAAAGCTACAATTGACTCTGAATCTACTTCTGACAATAGATCCCGTTTAGCTCGCCTTTGGCGTGATCGTCCAAGCACAGGTCGGGGTATCCCCTGCCATGCTCTCGATCTAGAGAGAACTAAATGTATAGGTTTGTCGAGATTTTAGAGAGCAGAATGTCAAAAAGAAAACAGACTCATATAA
Source organism: Moorena sp. SIO3I6 (assembly GCF_010672095.1). Classification (NCBI taxonomy): domain Bacteria; kingdom Bacillati; phylum Cyanobacteriota; class Cyanophyceae; order Coleofasciculales; family Coleofasciculaceae; genus Moorena; species Moorena sp. SIO3I6. The sequence goes on from NZ_JAAHHU010000182.1 coordinate 3,901, forward strand.
CGATGCAGTAGCCTCAATGGGGTTTCCCCCACAAGCCACTGCATCAACAGACACACTTATATTTGATTTGAGCCATGGAACCCGCAATAGTCCTTAGCATTGTTATCCTTGTTTTTGTAATCGGTATCACTGGTATATCCATTTACACCGCTTTTGGACCCCCTTCAGCGGAATTAGTCGATCAGTTTGAAGAACATGAAGACTAATATAATAGTTTTCCATTAAAACCGGGAAAGTCACAAGTGATTAGGGTAGCACAACTCAACTATCAGTTAACCGCTACCCTTAGGCAAAAGACAAAGCAGTCCCTTAAGCATAGAAGGTAGATTAAAACTTGATCGTCAAACTGTTTTCGTGTTCATTGAGTTCGGAGCCTTGAGGAGCCGGAATTTGCACGGTAAATGTAGTCCATCTCTGAGAGCTTTCTACCTGAATGATGCCGTCGAGCTGCTTGACTAGCTGCTTCACCAAAGCCAGACCTAATCCTGTACCACCTCGCTTCCAAGGATCAGCATTAGGAATGCGATAGAACTTATCGAAGATGTGGGGTAATTCCGTATCAGCAATCTCGGCTTGATTGCTGATCTTAAATATTACCTTGGGTACGGTATCTGATGGGATCAGATCCCGATTGTTTTGGTAAAAAAACTCAAGAATAATCTGCCTGTTGCCTGGAGTATATTTACAAGCATTGTTGAACAGTTCTGTCACAATTCGCCCGAAGCTGGTCTTGTCAATCAAAACCGATGGCAAATTATCTGACAGAGTCAACTTCAGAATTTGCTGTTGTGCCTGGATACGGGAGCAAAAGGAATCAATGATTCGGCGTAACCAGATTTTCAAGTCTACTACTGTTCGCGAAACCTGATAAGAGGCGGTTTCTAAACGCTGCAAGTCGAGTAAATCGTTGATTAGTTCAATTTCTCTGTAACACTCAGATTCTAAAATCTCTGTATAGCGCTGTCGTCGTTGACTCTCTGGAGCAATTTTGAGCATCTGTATTGCCATTTTCATATTGGATAGAGGTGTGCGCAGTTCATGAGAAACGGTACTTAAGAAATCATCTTTGAGGATGTTTAGTCTCTGTAGTTCCTTGATTCTCTCTCGTAGTTGTTGGGTGCGCTCGAGTACTTGCCGTTCTAAGTCGGTGTTGAGGTTAGCCAGCCGCTGATAAAGCTGGCCTTGCTGAATTGCGATCGCAAGTTGCTCAGCCATCGACTGCACCAAAGTCACTGCGCCATCAGACCATTGGTAGTCACTATGAATATTGATCAGGCACAATTTTCCCCAGAGGCGGTTTTGAAACCTTAGTGGTACAAGTAACTGATGGCAACTGTCCTGAAGGTTTAAGTTGCAGCTATTGTTAATACGCACCACTTCCAGATTTTTGATCTTGCGACTAATCTCATTGTCCACATCGGGAGTTTCAGCACCCAAAGGGCTACTCAAGTTAGCTTGTTTACTGGATTGAGATACGGTTAACCAAACCTGCCGCTGTGGCAGATATTCTTGAATTTCTACTAGGTCAACGTCCAACAGCTGACTGATTTCTTGAGTGGCTGTGGTAAAAATCTGCTCTAAATCAAGAGAGCTACGAATCTTTTGAGTAAACTTATTGAGCGTTGCTTCCCGTTGAGCTTTGAGTTGGTTTTCCTGATAAATTTGAGCCTGCTGAATCGCAATTCCTACATGGTCTGCTACTGATTTCCACAAATTTCTTTCCCAAAGCTGCCACTGTCGTGGTCTACTACACTGATGGGCAACCAATAGTCCCCACAGAGGTGAGTCTTTAGGTTGGTTTTGGTCTAGTTGAGGGTGACAGATAATCGGAACTACCAAGTTAGCAACGACTTGAAGCTGAGCTAGGCAATTAACTTCATAGGAGGACAAGCCCCCAGAATCAGAATAGATATCTTCAATGGCTTGGATTGGACCATACCGGTACTGATTAGCATGGGTTTCCCAGAAGTGGGGATTATACATTTCCCTACCTGTAATCGGCTGCCAGGGTGATTCTACAGACTCTACTGTAAATCTACCTCTCCAATCCGACTCGAAGCGATAAACCGCTACCCGATCTGCTTGTAACAATCGACGAACTTCATTAACTGTGGTATTTAGAATTGTCTCCACATCTAAAGACTTACGAATGCGGGCTGCAAAGTTTTCCCGAAGGGAATCACCCATTGCCTGCCTCAGCTTATCTTGAGCCACCTGGTTAGACAGTGCGTTCGCGTAGCGTGGCCTATGGCCAATCGCGTAGCGTGACCTACGGTCAATCTCTGCCTGTTTGCCCTCTTTAGCATCAACGACAGTTGCTACAAAACCAATCTGTTTCCCTACCTGATCTTGCAGGACACTAATGGTAAAATCGCTAGCCAATCGGCTACCGTCTTGGCGTTGAATGAGCAACTCACCCTGCCAAACCTCTAAGTGGGACAATTGAGCAAAAATTTCTTTGATGGGAGCATCACTTCTAGGGGGAAACATGATCTCGGATAGCTGCGACCCAATAACATCTTGGGCTTGCCATTGATATAGCTTGCAGGCATAACTATTCCAATGGATAATTTTTCCATCCATATCTATGGCAATAATCCCACTCGGTAAGTTATCTAATAAACAAGCCTGAAAGTGAATTTGCTCTTGTGCCTTTTGGTATTTGGTTTCCTGAGCTAATAAAATTTCTTGAAGCTGCTCAAAGGCTGCCTCATCGACTGTAAGCTCACGTAGAATCTGGAACTGCTCTAATCTCATCATTGATGTCTCAAAATCGAACGATCAGCTCTCAATTCAACAGTTACCATCAGCAACTGTGGCAGAAGTGACTTGGGTTGTTGTATTTCTCACATCAGCCTGTTTTCTATTCTTCCCTGTACTCAGATGCCGAAAGTTGAATTGATTTGCCATAGCTAGTTGACTAAAAAATTTCCATAGATACAGCCATAGCATTCCCAAAACCATGACTCAGAGCGACAATTGTGTATAAAGATTGATCTAGCAAGCAGGTCAGAGCGATTACTTTACCAGACAGCTGGGTAGATTCTCAACCGATCACAACCGATGCTCATACTCCGCTGAGGTTAATTGTCAACCAAACCCCAACAAACTACGATGCCCTCTAATTTAGAACAACTTTCGGCTCAGCTGGAAAGCCCCAACATGCGCGATCGCTTGATGGCTCTGGCATCACTACGGGCTGTTCAAGCCAGTGATGCCGTGCCCCTAATTAAAAAGGTACTTGATGATCCCAATTTACCAGTTCGCTCTATGGCTATATTCGCCCTGGGAGTGAAGCCTACGGAAGAATGCTACCCAATTTTGGTCAAATTCATGGCAACTGACCCAGATTACGGAATTCGTGCTGCTGCTGCTGGGGCTTTGGGATATCTAGGTGACCCCAAAGCCTTTGAACCTCTAGTTAGGGCGTTCTACGAAGATACTGAATGGTTGGTACGTTTTAGTGCTGCTGTGTCCCTAGGTAATCTCCAAGATCCCCGTGCTCGTGATGTGCTGACCAAGGCCTTAGATAGTCAGGAAGTACTAGTCCAACAAGCTGCTATTGCTGCTTTAGGGGAAATTAAAGCTACAGAAGCTATAGACGATATTCTACGCTTTGCCCAGTCAGAGGATTGGATAGTGCGTCAACGTTTAGCAGAAGCCCTCGGTCAACTGGGTCAGGACAAAAGTATCTCGGCATTAAACTATTTGGCAAAAGACAGCCATCCTCAAGTATCTGAAGCCGCTCAAATGGCTCTATTGCGTTTGTCTGAAGCCTCAAGCTAGCGTAGCATCCTGGTAATTCGGCTAACCATAGCACGATAGAATCAATAGTGAACCACTTGATTGAAATTACCAACATCACTGATCCACCACGATCTACCACAAATTTTTACAATCTTAGCCAATGGATATTAAAGAGTTTTTTGAGCAGAGTGCTGGCAGATGGTTTTCTCAACGTACTAGTAATCATATTACTTCTCAACCCATTAAAAATGGTAAGTCCAACATCACTATGGAAATGCTATCTGGTGATGCCCCAGAGGTGATCAAACTCTGTAAACAATACCAAATAGAGCCTGGTATGGCTATATTTGGTGTAAAAGTGATTTGGGACGGTACAGTAGTAGGAGAACAGAAAAAGCAAACTGGTTCGACTGTTGTTGTACCTGTTCCCAACCCAGAAAATCCTGACATTGGCAAGCTATTGCGGACTAATGGTGATGTTGAAGGAACTTCCTTAAAATGTCGTTACAGTATCGGCCAGGATGATGTTTTAACAATGATTACAGAGGGGAAAACTCTATATGCTGAAGAACGTTTTTGGTTTGCTAGCCCTAACTTTCGGTTACGCACTAACGTTCTCCAGCAGGGGGGGCAATTAACCATGGCTTCTCTGGCCACAGAAATTCGTCTTGGTGTTACGTGAAAGTTAAGCATTGAGTCAGCTATCAGCGTGTCGCGTATCAGCGTGTCGCGTATCAGCTAATGCGCTACTTGAGGTGCTATCAGCTTTGGGCCTGTGGCCAGGCTACTTGAGATACTTTTGAATAAAATAAGCACCGATTGCGCTACGCGCACGCTGCGCGAACAGTAGCGTTAGCCTTGGCCGTTGGCCAGGCTACGCGAATGTCTCAGGGCTGACGGCTGACCGCTGACCGCTGACCGCTGACCGCTGACCGCTGACCGCTGACCGCTGACCGCTGACCGCTGAATGCTTACAGTCTCAATTATTAGTATTTATGTTATTGACTACAAAAGGCTTATCGATAGGTTTTGGTTCTTTACTGTAAGCACTTTCCAGGACTTTGTTCCTGACTAAATTTGCCTCATATTCAGAAAAATAGCCAATCAGGGTACCTCGCCACACTTTCCTGAGCATATATCTCTCTGATGGCACCTGTATATAACCGGTTGGGGCATAGTTATCTTTTATAAATGAATCCGACTTAATGACCTTAGAATTTTTAATATAATCATGCTTGGATTTAAATAGCTTACAATTGTAATTGTAAGCCCATTTGTTAGATATAACGACTCGTTTAAGATTTATTTTATTCAATAAATAACTTGTTGGTACAAAAACAGCAAATTTGCCATCGGGAATTTTGGCACAGGCTCGGGCAGAGTAGTTTTCAAAAATTATTTGTACAAATAAAGTCAGCTGTATTCCAAAAATTAGTCCGGCTATTAAACCAGAAAATAGGGGAAAACAAAAACTTTTTTCATGCATCCAATTTACCTAGATTTACTGTGAATAAAGAACTTTATATCGGAATTAATTATATAAATTAATAGCTAGATAATAATATATAATTTTTTTTTTGTGAATAAAGGACTTTATATTGGAATTAATTATATAAATTAATTGCTAGATATCTACCTAATATATGAAATTTTAATGAATATTACTTGATAGTTTGATGAAAGTTTATAAAAAATAATTGAATCACAATGGGGTATGCCATAGGGGGATCAGGGAGGATTTGGTATGATTAGATCCGTTCGCGTAGCGTGGCCTACGGCCAATCATCCCACGGGGATTAATCGTGGGATGGTTAACTTTGATCCAGGTTAACAGTGGCCTGGTAAGGACTCTCTACCTCTGAGCTACTTTCGACCTCCTGATCTTCCAAGGCACTCGAAGCTGAATCACTGACCTGCTTATCGACTACGGTAGCTGTGACTGTACCAGAGTCTTGGTGCTGGACAACTGCCTTCAGCTTAAGGTAGACATCTGAAGAGTCTGGTGGTGGATGAAATTGGTGAATTGGCTTTTTGTTAAGCTCATAACTTGACCAATCTACATTGTAGCTAGGACTAGCACGGGCTTTGCTCAGAGGCTTTGGGAAGCTTTCTCTGGGCTTGACTGATTTTTCAGGTATTTTGGATGATATGGTATTGGCTGGGGGGGAAGTTTCCTGTTGGCCTGTTGGTGGTGCTTGGAGTGTCTTTGACTCAAGCATCCCTTGCTCTGGTGTAATTTCATCGGAACTAGTACCTAGAGAGGTTTCAGCAACATTGTCTACCCACTGTAAACTTAGTTCTAAGCTCTCGGTTGTGGATCTACTATCGACCGGAGCGGTTAAATTTTGGGGAAATTTACGACAAACCATCCGCTCAAACTCATGATTAAAGCGATATATAGGCTGTCCTCGTCGTAACCAGACTGCCAAAATTTGCTCTACAGATATCGCTTTGTAACGCCCTTGATAAAGTGCCTCAATCACCGCTAGACGCACCCAATTGGCAGGATAGTTCTCAAGCCATAGATTGACTAATTCTTCTACAGTGTAACCCCTGAGCTCAAACCCATAGTGACTGAGCAAGGCAAGGGCATAGGCAATGGCTAAATCTGAGTCATTGGTCATGGGTAAAAGGGTTCAAGGTGGGAAGGTGGTACGATTCCAGGTGGAAAGGT
>NZ_JAAHHU010000183.1:0-10277 GCF_010672095.1 Moorena sp. SIO3I6
GGGAGCATCCTCAATAAATTTTAATGATTCGGTGGTTGAGGGGGGAGATATTTGGCTGGCACTGTACAATATCTCAATACCGTTTTCTGTGATTGCCATGCGGTGAGAACCACAGACATGGTCAGATGCTCGCATTTTAAATACTTCTAGATAGCGATCGCGTCTACGACCAACCAGTTCTTTTGATAGCACAATCATGCCATCGACAATGGTTTCTTCCACACCAAAGCTGGATAGGTGTCCAGTTTCATGAGCAGGGATACCTGAGATAAAGATACCCACTCCACCGATTTGTTGCATCAGGGTTGCTAATTGGAAGGTTTTTTCTCGCTGGATGGCTCGGTTATTGACTTTGTAGAACAAGACTGATATTGAATCCACCACAAAACGTTGAGGCTGGAAGGAGGCGATTTCCTGAGCAATTTGATCTAGGTGTTCTTCAACCCGGATGTTAGTTTGGGTAACAAAGACAATGCGCAGCATTTCCTGTTGAATCAGACGTTCTAAGTCCCAACCAAAACCGGCTGCCATCTGGGACAGATGAGAGGGGGTTTCCTCAAAAGAAAAGAGCAAGCCTTTTTCCCCTCGGTCAACTCCAGCCATGAGAAACTGTAGGCCAAAGGTAGTTTTACCAGTGCCAGCAACTCCCGAGAGGATGATTGAACGACCGTAGGGGATACCTCCCCGCAACAGTTGATCCAAACCCGGAATTCCCATCACCATACGCCCTGCTGGAACTGACCAACTCACCGACTTTTGCCTGAGGGTTAGGGTAGGGCTGAGAATCCGCACCCCCACATTAGTGATCACAAAGGGAAATGGTTCCATATACGGTGCCAGACCCCGTAATTTATGAACCTGTAACCAACGGCGTTGCTCCCCTGCCTCCTCATGGGTCGAAAGGTAAATGATGCCATCAGCCAAAGCAAATTCTGCACTGTAGTTAATCTGAGAGGGATCGGATTCACTCACTAAAAAAGTCGTGCAACGAGCACTGGCGAGGCGAACCGATAGTTCGTAGCAAAAACGGCGGAAGTCACCACTTTTTTCGGTCAGGTCAGCAATGGCCTTAAAAGAGTCAATGACTATAACTTCTGCTTGATGTTGATTGACCAAACCCACTATATGATCCGCCAACCTAGGCATCGGTTGTTCAATTAAGAATGAGCCAATATCACTATAGATCACCTGCTCACCAAATACTTGAGCATCGAAGAATTGGAAGTGCTGCATATAACGCACCACCTTAAGGGTTGGCTCGGAAAGGGTACTGAGATAAAGAGCTCTCTTATGGGGTTGGTTCTCGATAGTGTTAAACAGAATCTGCTGCACCAAAATTGTTTTGCCAGTGCCAGGAGCCCCTGCCAAGATATTCAATGAGTAGATGGGAAAGCCACCGCCCAAAACGGCATCCAGATTTGGCACTCCTGTAGGCATTAATTTGATTGTGGGCTTAGTCATTAGCCATTATTCATTAGTCATTAGTGGTAATTTAACTAATAATCAATCAAAATAATCAATCAAATCGTAGCTTTGTAATAGGTTGTATTCTGACTTTCCCAGGTAATTACCATACCCTGCTGCTTCAGATTCTCTAACTCATGGAGCAAGTCTTGAGGGCTGAATCCAGTGCGATTGGCTAATTCATTTATCTCCATCTCCTCCACCCCCTGCAAGATTTTCATGATATTACGACTCGGGTTAAGCAACTCCTTAAAGCCATTGTCATTGAAGTAATTATTATTAAAGACAGGCATTCCAGTCAGCACACCAGTTTGAGCTTGAATCACCTCGTCGATGCGAATTCCACCTGAGGTAATTTCAAAAAACCGGATTTCTTTGCTGTGGGGCGCTCCCCTTACCTTCATAATGTTTATGGCTCGTCCAATGCGACCGGATAGTTCTACATAGCGCAAGAGGATAACATTATCCACCACAAAGGATACGCCATGTTCACTCAACTGAAACGGTCCGAAGAGCTCCCCAATTTCGTTGGTTACGATGGTGGTCACACCTTGAAGTTTAAACTGGTTCACTAAGGAGTAAATATAGTCTTTGTAGCGAACCTTATTTGGGGTGGCAATCTCAATATCCTTGAGAGAATCAAGCATAATCCGGCCAGCCTTAACCCTGTCTACAACAGCTTTCACCTTAGCAGCATGGATATCCGGCTGTAGTTCTACGGGAGAATCATACAGATGCACTAGCATTCCCTGCTTTTCCATGGCCTCTAAATCCCAACCTAAGGACAGGGCAATGGCTTTGAGCTGTTGGGGATTTTCTTGAAAGGTAACAATTACTCCAGGCTCCCCTTGGAGAATTCCAGCCACAATGAAGTGAAGTCCCATCAAGGTTTTACCAGTGCCTGCGCCTCCAGCAACCATAGTTGCCGTGCTATGCTGCAATCCCCCATCTAACATCCTATCCAGTTCAGGTATGCCAGTGGAAAGTTTGTTTTGGCTGGCCTGGGTCTGCTTCGATAAGTTTTCCAGCATCTTAATCCGGGGATAAACTTCTATGCCAGTCTTACTGATTTCAAAGGGGTGCAACCCGGTAAAATAATTTTCCCCCCTGAGTTTGAGCACATCTAAATAACGCTGGTAGTGTAACCCCAGAGGCTGATTTTGCAGACGAATAATCCCATCGGCGATGGCAAAGATGGGTTGATGTTTAATTTCTTCGTCAGTGTATTCCCCTACTAAAAAAGCTGTTACTCCCCAAGTGGTCAGACGCACTGAGAGGTCGTAGCCAAACTTACGTACTTCTACGGGATCCGTTGCCAAATCATGAATAGCTTTAAAGCTATCAATGCCGATCAGCGCAGGTCGATACTCCTTTACGTAATTAATAATGGCAGCGATCGCTTCTGTTAGACCCTGCTCTCGGATAATCTCGCCGATGTCGAGATAAATTACTGCAGTACCTACCTTACTGGGGTCAAAAAAATCAAACTTTTGTAGGTAGTGCAGTAATTTGACTGAAGGTTCAGATAGGGTGACTAGATAAAGGGCTTTGTGCTCTGTACTAGCATTGGTGTATAGTATTTGCTGGGTAAAGATCGTCTTACCAGATCCGGGTGGCCCAGTGATGATGTTAATGGACAATTCCGGAATACCACCAGCGAGAATCGAGTCTAGACCAGGAATACTAGTAGGCAGTTTACCTAAGGGCTTTGTCCGAGGCCTGATCATATAAGTTTTTTCCCTTCAATTTCCTTGAGTAATTGTCTGACTAGAATGTCGCCCGTCAAGATGGCTAGAATATCGATTAGGGTTGTGACTAACTCTTTGAGCGCCTCACGAATTAACAACCGTTGTTCTGGTGAAACCTTTTGGCGAAACACCTCAAACGAAACTCCCTCGGCACTTGATTCTATGTAGCCAATCAGGGGATATTTTTCCGCTGTCAAAGCTAGAGATCTTTCCATAATCGACACTACTGTCACTCTACCTAAGGTCGGCATAATCCGGTTCCAGATCGTGGTGAGCAAATCTTCGTAAATGTCGATAACTTCTTCCTTACGGGCCTCTGTCTTCGCCTGGTCAACTTGATCCTGGACTGGCTGTTCAGCTAATGGTTGTGCCGATCGCATCTCCATTTCTCTATTAGGATCGCTCATCGCACTCTCCTCAAATTTTCGTGCCCAGTTAAGGTTAAGAAAACTATTAGTTCTAGCTGAGGGGGTTATATAAGCTCTGAAAAGCCGACTATATAAGGCTTTGATGCCAATAACTCAGGCAAGATACAGTCCGAAATTGACCCTGGATTCATTGTCAGCCATGCAAAGCGCGAGTGGGGAAAACCACGGCAGTTGCTCATGGCGCATGGGTCTGTGTACGGAACCTGCGTCCGCACCGCTGTTTGCCCCGTGGAACGGCAGTCGCTCATGGTGTGGCCTCCTTTGACCGCGCTGCCTCCTTTGACCGCACTGCCTCCCCGTGAGGCCACTGCATCGCTTTCTGGAAGCTTAAACCCTTATAACTAGGTGCAATGTCAGCCCAAAACAGCATGTATCTTTCTGTTACTTATGAGCTGAAATTATTACCCAGTAATGATTTCAGCTTGCATGTCGCCCCCCCAGTAGTTCTATTCATGGCTATCTATGGATAACTACCAGTTTATCCCATCAATTTCCACAGATTATTAGATTATCAAAAGTAATGGGATTGGTTATCTCTTTTTTTAGATTTTTTTAAATTTTTTTTAGTAATACCGAATTAAAAACAAACAAAAATTAATACAAAAGTATTTAAATATAATTAACATAACTTTTCTTAAAGGAAAAGTAAACAACGCCTTTAAGGATAGCAACACAATACTGAAGCAATAGAAAAATTCAGTTTTTTTTTATCTCGATTAACTGCTGATACCAAATCCTGTTTCCATACCCCCCTGATCCGCATAGCCCTATATTCCTGGGATAAAAAGATTTGGTCGATTTTTATAAAGGGGTAATGACCAAGCGGATTTGGTATGAGATTCGCTAGTATGAACCACGGGTACCTTCACTCAAAAAAAAGAAGAAACCATGAAAACCCTGACCTCCCGCATGGAGGCGGTGCAGTTGCCAGTCATTCCCATGGTTGGCGAACTGATCCGTAAATATCCTGACACAATATCCTTAGGACAGGGGGTGGTATATTATGATCCCCCTCCAGAGGCAATGGCAATGTTGCGTGAATTCTACAGCTTACCAGGTAATCATAAGTACAAACCGGTACAGGGAATTGCGACTTTGCGAGAGGCAATTGAGGCAAAACTGCAAACTGATAACAAAATTGAGATTAACTCCGCCAACCGCATCGTTGTCACCGCAGGAAGCAACATGGCGTTTATGAACGCGATTCTGGCAATTACCACTCCCGGGGACGAGATTATTCTTCAAAGGCCTTACTATTTCAACCACGAAATGGCGATTAAGATGGCTAGTTGTGATCCAGTGCTGGTGCCAACCGATGATAATTACCAGCTAAATCCGTTCGCGATCGCACAGGCTATTACCGACAGAACCAAGGCAGTAGTGACCATATCACCTAATAATCCTACTGGGGCGGTATATTCCGAAGAGGCATTGCGTCAGGTAAATCAACTCTGTGGCGATCACGGAATTTACCACATCAGTGATGAAGCTTATGAGTATTTTACCTACAACGGGGTAAAACACTTTTCTCCAGGTGCCTTTCCCGAAAGTAGTCAACACACTATTTCTCTCTACAGTCTCTCCAAAGCCTACGGTTTTGCCAGTTGGCGGATTGGCTACATGATTATTCCAGAACACTTGTTTGAAGCAATTCAAAAGGTTCAGGATACAATCCTAATTTGTCCCCCAGTCATTTCTCAGTATGCGGCTTTAGGGGCATTGAGTACTCGAAAAGATTACTGTCAACCTCATATTAATGCGATCGCGTCTGTAAGACAGGTGGTATTGAACTCCCTGAAACGTCTAGAGGGTTTGTGTACCATTGGTTCTGCGGATGGAGCGTTCTATGTTTTCCTAAAAGTGGATACTCAGTTGGATGCTTTTGAGTTGGTACAGAGACTGATTCGGGAACATCGGGTAGCTGTGATGCCAGGTAGCGCCTTTGGTATTGAGGACGGGTGTTACCTCAGGCTTGCTTATGGTGCTTTGCAAAAGGAAACTGCAGCAGAAGGTATTGAACGATTCGTTGCAGGTCTTAACGAAATTTTACAAAAAGTTTGACCCAAGGGCAGGAGATGCAAAAAATATTTTGTAGAAAAATTGACTCACAAATTGGCCACAAGGGGCGAGGTATCATACCAGTTTTTTTTCTAGTGAACCCACCTGTGCTTGGTGGGTTCATAATACATTTTGATTGAGACTGATGTCATCTAAACCTGCTTACTGGCTTGGTTTTGGCAAAGTCTGGTTAGGCGTTATTGATGCTTCTGTCTGGCAGAATCCACCATAACACCGGAGACAAAATCATACAGGAAATAGAAAAAATCAACACCAGTAATAGAACTTGGCTCAGTTCGCTATCCATAGGTCTTACCTCTTTACTATCGACTCAGGCTTTTTAAAGCCTCTAGATTTATACTTCAATATGAGTTAAGTCTATTCCGGATAACAAATTATGGGTAGTTTTTATGGTAAAGATTTCTCTACTCTGGTGATACTTATAGTTAACTTATAATAAGTTTTATTGCGAATTCGGGGAAAGTGCGGTGCGACCCGTGGCGAATTTAATTCACCTAGGTCAAGGGCACCGGGAAAGAAATATCATGCCAAATCCGGTTGACTAATTATCATTGCCTTCTCGGGTAATGGATAATTGGTCATGGGGACTTGAGCATTTTTAAATTCAAAATGCCAAATTCAAAATTTCAAATGAATAGTCTTCTAATTTTGAATTTTTTCCACCGGATAAAAGCTCCTGAATTAATTTATGGGGTAGTTTTGAATTTTTAATTTATAATTTTGACTGGTAGCAAAGCGATTGAACCTTAAGATCTAGCACTACCTCACAGTCAACTTCTCAACAATACCAATCACTGCCTCACGACTAAGTTTAGCTTGTCCGAGAGCTAAAACATCAAGTGTTGCATGAGCCAAAGCAAGAGGAATTTGACAAAAATTTCTAGCTGGACCTTTGGGAAGAGCGTTAGTATAGGCATCAGCTAAAGAAAGATTTCTACGGGCATACCTTTGCATAGTTTCTGAACTCCATCCCTGGGGAAAGAAATCCACGTGACGTGTCAAATCATCAGTTCGATTACGTAGAATGTTAACTGCCTGTAAGCCTCGACCAAAACCAATTGCCTGGTGACGATTGGTTTGGGTTCCATCATACCAAGCCCACAAATCAGAAAGTAATAATCCTACAGAACCAGCAACACTGAAAGTGTAGCCATTCAAATCACCCTCTGTACGAATCTTCCAACCGCACTCAACCCAGTAAGCCATTCTATCTGCCATTGCTGAAGTTGCTTCCCAAATTCGAGGTGCAATGGTTTCTGGTGCTAGAATTGCCCAATCACCAATACGAGTTGTTACCTCTGGAAGTGTTTCATATTTACTTAAAACTGCAAGAAGTTCATCATTAGTATAACTATTAGTAGAACTAGCATTATAACTGCTGCCCATTGTTTGTAGGTTTAAGCTAATTGTTCTTAACAGCGCTGCTTTGGTAGACTTACCAAGTTGAGGATGATCTTCGATTTCATCAATTGCACGCATGCATAAGTAGGCAGAAGCGACAGCTTCTTGAAGGTCTTTAGGCAGAGTACTAATTGGAATATAAAAAGTCCGACTAGTCTCTTTGAGAATCTCTAAGCTACCTTTATAGGTCATCTTTACCAATCCATATTCCCTATGGGGCAAATTTGAACAAGTTTTTTGGATCTGACTGAAATTTCTGGGTATTATACCACTTTTATTTCAGATTCAATCCATAATTTTGAATTTTGATACAAAAATTTACAACTTTAACGTAAGTTGGTAGTTACCGCTGTGGAATAGAAACAAAAAAAACGTAGGCGCAACTTTAACCACTTAACAGGTTAAACAAGCTATAGGGCTAGTTGAGTTAGAATAGGGAATAGCGCTGCATCACTTTATTAGATCAATCCACGGTGCGCGCCTCCTAGGGCGAGTAAATCGCCCTTGGGTCGCACCGCTATGTTTATATTTAAAATTAAAATGCTATATAGCATTTCCAAACCAAATCTTTGATTGCTCATAACATCAAAAAATACTTGTATTTCTTTCCTACTGATCCGAAGTTATCTTTATCCATCAATCCTAATTTCACATCTCCTTTAAAAACGCTGTATATAATATCGATTCAGATTGACTGGGTTGTAAACAAGCCCACCTACTTCATCCTTGATACTTTATCCTTTTATATAAGGCCCAGAAGATACTTTGTGCTCTCTTACCAAAGTAAGACTAACCCATTGCCCTTTATCGTTAAAAGAGCGAATCAGCCGCTGACGTTGGTTAGGTTGCCACAGCCAACCTACTTCTAGGAAGAAAGAATGACCTGACTTAACCATTATTGGACAAGTAGACGATGCCCCATCGGGCAATAATAAGACTTGAGTAGAAACAGCACCCTCGTCAAAATACAGAATTGAGCCATCAATCTTAGCGCTAGAGGTGATGGTACCTAATGATTCTCCTGTGCCAAATGTGAGTTGTTGTACTAAGCGGTTACTTTCATGATGCTGAAGTTTAAGGTGAGTAGGATAGATGTTAGGCGTACGCAAATCAGAATAAAGCGTTACCGCCTCTCCACGCCACTCTCCGAGCAACTGTTCCAAGGTTAATGCTGGACGTTCTGGTGTATCCGTACCCGCCAGTTTTTCTCGAATTAAGGTCAACTGTTTCAGCTGACTCTCCCTGTTATACAGTTGCACCATCCGCAGACGACGGTTACCCTCAATCAAGCCAAATTCTGCCCCAAATTCGGAATAAGGAGCCCACTGTAGTGCGCCTTGGGAAAACGCACCAGTGTCAAAGAACATAAGATAGCGATCTACATGGGTGTATTCCAGAACTCGGTTGAATATAGCTTGTTCAGGTGGCAGATAGCGAAGAGTCAAACGAATTTTTTGGTTATCGTCGAGTCCTTCTATGGTGAGCACAGAGGGAATATCTTTTAACTGTTGCCCTTTTGGTGAGAATGTGGTAAAGGAACCATGCCAACTCCCTTGATTTTGCAAAAAACATTCCCATTGCGATCGCATAAGTAGTCCTTAGTTATTAGCTGTGAGTCATTAGTCATTGGTCATCAGTCCTCTGTTACTCTAACCACTTGCCATGACACTAACCACTGACAAAATACCAGAATTAGACCAAATTTTGGTAACCTCATTTCCCGATAGCGATGCTTTCGAGACTAACAGCTAGGCAGCTACCGAGCAAACCCACTGAACCCCCCAGAATCAACAACAGTAAGGGTAGCACAACAATTTTAAGTGGATCCGGTGGTACCACTGTAGCGATAAATTCGATAAAATCAGGTCCAGTCGCTAGCAGATTAGTCAGAAATTGCCGCAGACCGATCAACAAAACCCAGGCTAGGACTGCCCCAGCTACACCAAAAGTAATTCCTTGCAACATGAACGGCAGATAAATCCAGGATCTGGTTGCCCCAACTAGCTGCATAATCTCAATTTCCCGGCGTCTTGCGATCACAATCAGGCGCATTGTGGTGGTGACAACTGCCACTGCGGTCAGACTGAGAATGGTAGTAATGATCAGACTCACCCAGCCTAAACCATGATGAAGCTGTCGCATTTGTTTGAGAGTCTGATCCATATACTGCACCTGATCTATTCCTGGCAACTGTGACAACTGCTGGGCAAGAATTAGCACATCCTTTGGTTTGCTTACCTTTACCTTCAGTTCATCCACTAGGGGATTCCCTTCCAACTGTTCCGTAGCAGCTGCAATCTCCGAAATTCCCAGTTCCTCAACCAAGGATGCCCAAGCTTTTTCTTTGGAAATGGTTTGAACCGCCATCACCTTGGGCAGTTTCTGAACTGCTGGTAAGACCATTTCTGCCTCAGCCCCTGGTTCGAGATAAACAGCTACTTCTAGTTGATTCCCCAACTGATTGAGTAGCCCACCTAACTGCCAGGAGGCTTGCCAGCTTATACCAAAGAGAAACAATAGGACAGTCACCGTGCTAACCGCCGCCCAGTTGATCCAGCCGCCACGTTGTAGACCTAAGAAAGTTTCCCGCAGCAGGTAATCCAGTTGAGTGAGAAATTTAAACATCAGTCCCTGACTTGGTGTTACTTTTGGGTTCTAATCGATAGAGCTGCTAGTTTCCAGCGTAAAAGAATTGTGGGATACCAAGAAATCACTTGAAACGTACGATTTTGACATAATACCCACCTATGGGCGACCAGGGAGAGTCAATCAAATCATTGCAACGCGCTCCCCATCCCCTCTCTTGGTGTGCGTTCCCTTGAGGAGGTTCAGGCAGCGCCTTGTCGCACCGCAGCGCAAAGGCTCTTGGGGCGTGGGGCATGATAAACTAAGAAAGCGAGGCAAGACTATAATAATAGACCAACTTAGGCACTCTGTCTTAGGCACTCTGTTGAAGAATGTGTATGTTGAGTGTTCTAATCCTTTAGCAGCTGAGCGTCTAACCCTAACCATACCCTGACTCACAACTCAATAACCCCATGACTGCTGAACTTATCGTTGAAAAGAAAAAATTAGAGAATCCACCATTAACAATTCATTATCTAGGCGATCGCGTCCTGCGTCAGCCTGCCAAGCGGGTTGCTAAAGTAGACCACAA
>NZ_JAAHHU010000184.1:0-10247 GCF_010672095.1 Moorena sp. SIO3I6
CCAACCCAATGGGTAATCATCGGTCGCTACCGCACTTGCTCTTATACAGAAGGATCCCGTCAGCGAATCCCTGACACCCAATTTGAACTCGTGTTTCGTTCCCATCTTCTCTAGATCAACTCAGCGCCCCCAACGCTTCCAGTGCTGACTTCTGTGCTAGGGTCAAACCCGTAACCCCTGTGATATTCATACCTTGGTAAGGTCGATCAGGAATCAGGGTTTTAATACACTGACCTGTGTGAGTATCCCAAACTTTAATAGTCCCATCATTACTGCCACTGGTAAGCCAATAACTGCTCACCTGTTCTTGATCAGACCTACCCTGGTGATCTTGATGTTTTACAGGACTAAACCCAATCGATGACCGTACTGAATTCCTATGACCATGTAAGGTTCTCAGATAGTTACCCGTACTTGCTTGCCAAAGCCTAATGGTTTGATCTAAGCTACCACTGGCAATCAATTCACCATCAGGACTAAAGGCGACAGACCAGACACCTTTACTATGGCCTCGTAAAATCCTGACACATTCCCCAGTCCTAACATCCCAAACCCGAACAGTTTGGTCTCCACTGCTACTAACTAGGGTTTTGCCATCAGGACTAAACGCTACCGACTGTACTCGACTAGTGTGACCCTGTAAAACCTTGAGACATTCACTACTGCTGACATTCCATAAGCGTATGGTTTCGTCTTCACTACCACTGGCTAGGGTTTGACCGTCTCGACTGAAGGTAACAGACCAAATCCAACTGGTGTGACCCCGTAATATCTTAAAACATTCACCAGTATTGACATCCCATAACCGGATGGTTTTGTCATCACCACTACTGGCAAGAATCTCACCAAGAGGACTAAAGCTAACGGATTGCACCCAATAGGAGTGACCGCGCAATACTTTCAGGCATTGACCTGTTCTCACTGACCACAAGTGTATGGTTTGGTCAGCGCTGCTGCTAGCGAGAATTTCACCATTGGGATGAAATGCCACAGAAGTCACCCAACCGGTGTGTCCCTCCAGTCTCTTTAAACAGCTATCACTACTGACATCCCACAACCTGACCATTTTGTCAGTACTGGCACTGGCTAATTGTTGACCATTGGGACTGAATACTGCTGAAAATACAGAATTAGTATATCCTTGTAGAATTTTAAGACATCGACCTGTGTTGCTATTCCATAGACGTACGGTTTGGTCACTGCTGCCACTAGCTACGGTGCGACCATCCCGATTAAATGCCACTGAAAATATAGAATTGGTGTGTCCTTGTAGGTAGTTCAGGCATTCACCACTGCTGACATTCCACAGTCTCACCGTCTGGTCATCACTGCCACTGACTAGGGTTTGCCCATCTGCACTAAACATCACCGACCTTACTCTATCGCTATGGTTAGTTAAGGTGTTGAGACATTCACCTGTGCATCGGTCCCACAATTTAATGGTAAAGTCAGCACTTGCACTGGCTAAGATAGCACCATCGGGACTAAAATTAACAGACCAAATCCGATTAGTATGACCATGACAGATCTGGCGACATTCACCAGTACTAAGATCCCACAGTCTCATTGTCTGGTCATCACTACCACTGGCTAAGGTTTTACCATCTGCACTAAAGGCCACCGCAAGGACTTGACCGGTGTGTCCCTGACATACCTGACGGCATTCACCAGTGTTTACATCCCAAAGCCTTACTGTTGATTCATCACTACCACTGGCTAGGGTTTTACCATCCCTACTGAATGCTACTGACCAAATAGAACTGGTATGGCCTTCTAAAGTTTTAATACACTGACCTGTGCTGACATTCCATAGTTTAATAGTTTTGTCACTACTGCAACTGGCTAGGGTATTACCATCAGGACTAAAGACAACAGACCAAACCCAACCAGTATGACCTTTGCAAATTAAAATTGGCTTACCATTCTCGACTTGCCATAAACGCAACTGACCTTCCACATCTCCAGTAGCTAAAAGCTTACCATCAGGACTAAACGCTACCCCAAATACTACTCCTAAGGTTTTAGTAAACACTGACTTAGATAAATCGGAGTGAGCGAAATTGACATCTTGTAAATCCACCCCTTGTAGATAAGCTTGCCAAATGGTAACTCTTGAAAAATCATAGCCTTTTAAACAGATTTGCTGTTGACAAAGGAGATTAATAATATTTCCACCAGCGTAGCCAATGGCTAAGGCAGGTTTGCCTCTAAGAGTGTCGAGAATCTGATTTAGATGGGTTTCTAGGTTAGCTTTACCAGTTAAAGCAATCTGTAGACGCTCTACAATGGGTTTGATAATTAGACGAATTTGAGTATTTATAAGATAATCTTTGGTCTGAGCTTTGAGGATAGCATGAGTTCTAAATAGGTAATTTTCCCAGTTATTAGTGTTATTAATGGCGCTTACCCCAGCAATAATGTCTTCACAAATTTGCTCAACCAAGCGTTCAGTTACGTATTCCATCACCACCGGTTGTAGGGAAAACAGAGACGCTTTTCTTTCCACAAGCGATCGCTGTTCTAAGGATTCCAAGGTGTCGATCAGTTGTTGGGGTGGGACAGGAGGGAATATATCATCTCGTAAGTCAGCAAATGAGGCTTCTTCTCGATTGATGGCGAGCCAAAAAATTACTGTTCGTTCTGGATCGCTTAATCGGGCAAAATGCTGATCTAAAAGATTTTTAAAATTACCGAATATTATCGCATCTTGATTTAAAAATTCTGCAATATTACCCGCGAATAATTTATGAATTGTTGTGGCCACAATTTTTAGAGCTAAGGGATTACCAGAATACCCTGTAATTAACTGATTCCATTCCCTTTCTTCACCTTTAAAAGACCCGATTATATTAAAAATTTCTTGTCCTTCAGCGGTTGTTAAGCCACTTAGTTGTAGGGAGCGAACAGGTAGAACTTCTGCTTCTAGCAGTCCAATTTCTTGAGGCTTCTCCCGAGAGGTTAGTACTAAGCAGCTTTGATGGGAGGTTTCTCCCCACCGTCTCAATAGTTGACCGTATTCTTCATATCCAGCTTGATAATGTCCAGCAGCATTGCTTTGAGCTCCCCCTTGTAAAATTGTCTCCATATTGTCGAGAACTAGCAAACAGCGGTGGGAGCGTAAATAATTCAGCAGTCGGGAAATTTTATCGTCTGTGGTATCTGGTAAATCAATGTCTTGCTGATTGGATAGAAATCTCAGCAACTGAGTCAAAATCTCTGATAGGTCAGGAGCATTACGTAGGGAGCGCCAAATAACAAACTCAAACTGGTTTTGGAGTTGTTGGGCAAGCTTGATGGAGAGGGAGGTTTTGCCCATGCCGCCCATACCTAACAAGGCCACTAGCCGACAGTGTTCGCTCAGAATCCATTGCTGCAACTGGGCTAGTTCTGATTGTCTTCCATAAAAGAAACGAACATCAACGGCTTCTGACCAATCTTGACGTGGTTTTGCGTTCCTGTAGCGTGGCCTTAGGCCAATCCCATCTGTTTCCTGTCGAGTTACTGGTTGGTTCGAGGGGATCGTTTCCTGTTCACTGCGCCACCTTCGTTCGATTGCTGAGCGAAAGTTCTTTTTACTGACTCTTTCCCCCAAAGCCTCTGAGAGAAGTTTCCACAGCTTGGGACCGACATCATGTTTGAGGTAAGTCGGGGCATAGCCATAGGTATCTGCAATAGTATCATAACTCTGACGCTTCCAAGACCAAGATGCCTCAATTAAGGCTTGCTGTAAATCAGTGAGATGATTCCCCGATTTGGCAAACACTAAGGCATTGGCGAATTCCAGAGCGTCTTCAAGGTTCATATACGGTTTTGATTATAGTTTATTCTGCTATAATAGAATATTGTGATTTACTAACAGTTAAGGTCGTAGGTGTTAGGTTTTATGGATCAGGGGGTGACACAATAGCCGAAAAAGCTTATTTGGTAGAGAGTGCAGCAATTTAGGGTAAAAAAAAATCGGTCTAGTTACCTCAATCAGACCAATCCACATTACAATGTTACCTGAATTTTAGCTGACTCCGCGAGAAGCCCCACATCTCAATGCTACGCCATGAGTGTTTAAAGTTACCGTAAGGATAGGGTCGCCTTTATGGTTAGTCGGTTATGGGTAAAACAGGTGTGACCCGTGGCGAATTAAATTCGCCGTAGGCGAACGGAAAACTTTGCCGATTTTGGCGACCCTATCTATCGGTTTCGTCTCCAGGGATGAATCGCGGACAGGGTCTTTGGGATTCGGCTTTCGCCGACGCGGGGCGCGTTCGGGGAAACGAGCTATCAAGCTTCTGAGCAACTCGGAGGAAGTCATCCCTCTACGATTGACCGTAGGTCACGCGGGGCGCGTTCGGCCTCCTGTTTAAGTTGTCGCTTTTCAAAGTCAGTCAACCTAATCATCACTGTTTTATCTTTCATTTTGCCTTGACACCTGTTATTACACCTGTTACTATAATAGGTCTAGAAACAGGAGGTTCATTTTCCCTATTCCTTGTTCCATTTACTATCAATCCAAGCTATACAGAAGCTGTCGAATTTTGAGCTGTTGCTGCTCTTCCATTGATTGTGGGAAACTTAACTCGATCGCAATCGAATTAACAGATCCGCTATCAACTGGCTCTATAGTTTGCACCTGAGCCAAAAAACTAATATCTTTTAAGTTATTAGATTCTTGAGTTACCAGTAAACTGACGATGGGTTTAGTGTCCTGCATGATATCGAGATTGCTAATCTGCCTGCCATCTAATTCCAACCGTAAATCATGAGTTCCAATTTCCGTGATTGTCGCGCTAACGGAATAGTTTTTCCAGTAATCCCAATATAATTGCACCGCCGTTTGAATCTTTTGACGTACCTTCGTCTCTTTAGCTGGTCGGAATTCACGGAAGACTCGTCTGATACTCGTAGCAATAAACTTAAGGGATTCCAGAGGATGGTCTGTCTCAGATCGTCTCTGGGAATACCACTCATTGACATCAGAATAAATAACTAACACCAGATCATCTTGCTGAGTACGGGTGAGATTAATAAAATCAACATATAGCCTCACCTGCTCCCCCATGGCAACTTCTCGCATCACCCGCCCTCGGACCAAGCACTTGTGTCCGTAGTCTCCTTCGAGTTCCACTCTGATTTCATCAGGGATGTTGGGTCTGGTATTCAGCAGAATTTGGACGCCACTTTCACTAATATTAACGGTTTCACCTCTCCAACTGTGGTGTGGAGTATGAATCACAGCCTTTAACTTCCTTGGCATCCGGTGGGAACGACGGAGTTGGGGTTGCTCGAAAGCAACTAGACAAGCAGCCATCAGCAGGATTAAGTTAAAGATAGACCAAAACACATTAACAATCACCGCTTGGCTATCCTCCGGTCTTAACCATAGCCACAGGGGTACAGTTAACAAGGCAGCAGTAGCCACTACTGTCACTAACACCAGGTACTTGACCGAATCAAAATCAAAGCTGCGCTTGGTAACATTCATCCCTTTATCGGTAACATTGAAAGACCCTAACTTAGGATTAATCAGAGCTAAGAGGGTAACAATTCCCGCCTGGAATGACAGGGCAAATTCAAAAATCTCGTTCCAGAAGGAGAAACGGACGTGCTTGTAGGGAATGTGGTTGGTCTGCATCGATAAAATAACGTGAGGCAGAGCATAGCACAAGGTTTCAAAACCCAGACCCTTAACCGAATTGATGCCAAATAATAAGAATAGAGTGGGTGCGATCGCATACATCAATCGCGGGAAGCCGAAGAAAAAGTGGGCTGTGGCACTCGTGTAGCACAACCGTTGGGGTAGGCTCAACCTCACCTTCCGGTTGAACAAGGGATTTTCCAGGCGCAGAATCTGAGCCATTCCCCTAGCCCAACGTACCTGTTGACCGATATAGGCCGAAAATTTCTCTGGCGCTAAACCTGCCACCATAATCTTGTCGTAATAGACCGACTCGTAACCCAATGAGTGGAGACGGAACGCAGTATGGCAGTCTTCGGTAACTGTTTCGGTAGCAATACCTCCGATTTCCAGCACGTGCTTTTTCCGAATCACAGCCGCAGACCCACAAAAGAAAGCTGCATTCCAGAAATCATTGCCCTTTTGCAGCACTTTATAAAACAGTTCATTACCCACAGGTATTCTGCCTTCTGTGAGCAGATTACGCTCAAAGGGGTCTGGGTTATAAAACCAGTGGGGTGTTTGGACAAAGGAAACCTTAGGGTTAAAAAAGAAGCCAACAGTTTCCTTCAATAACCTTTTAGCGGGAATGTGGTCACAATCGAGAATAAGGACTAAATCTCCTTTGGTATTGTGAAAAGCCGTATTGATATTGCCAGCTTTAGCATGATCATTGTTATTCCTAGTCAGTAGTTCGCAGCCTAGCTCCTCGCACATTTGGCGCAACTTTTCCCTACGCTCTGGATACTTTCTGCCATCATCAAGGACATAAACCGATTTTTTATCAGCCGGATAGTCAATGGCTACAGCCCCTAAGGTTGTTTTGCGGACAATTTCGATATCTTCGTTATAGGTAGGAATGTAAATATCAACCCTAAACCACTCCTCTTGGGGAATATTTTCTAAACTAACCGCTTGACGTTCTTTGATTTTTAAGGTTTGAAAGTACGCCAAAAATAAGGTGGCGATCGCATAGAATTCTGCTCCATACAACAGCAAGCAAAAAACGATATTCAGCCACCCTTCAAAATTAAGGGTATATCGAGTGCGGTAATAAAAATAGCGTAGGCTAGTAAAAACGCTAAGTAAAACCAACAATAAGTGGAGATATTCACTGGTTTTACGATTGGGTTTATCTTCCTCCATCTGAATAATCACCCGTCCCAGCAGTAACACAATTAAAGCAAGCAACCCTTGTTGCCAAATTGGTGGGCGAGCAGTAATTAGAGGAATGAATAGCAATAGTAAAGATCCAATTAGCAACAGCAATTGACGACGACTTAGCCACTGTAAAATCTGGTCAAATATATAGGGGAAGTCTTCCACTACCCAGACTGTTAGTTTCTCTCGCTGTTGGGGTGTGGTCACCAAGCCTTTTTGACCCGGTTTTGACCTAATCTTTAAAAATGGAATAGTCATTAATTTCTATCCCTAGCCATTTTTTGTAGATAAAACTGAATAACACCGTAACTAATCATGGTAGCAGCTATAATAGCTGGAGCTAACATCAACCAACTTCTTATTATGAAGTTAAAAATTTGCTGAGTCAACTCAGGTTTTTCCAGTTGACGCTTTCGCTTTTCCTGGAAAAACTCCATATTATAAGAATTTTGTTCATAAATATTGGGATTTTCAGAGTTAGCACTAATCAGTACTGTGTCTCCCTTGATTTGATAGAAGAGTGGGTCTTGGTTTAATAAATATTGGACTTTATCTAAGCCTTTTTCGGTTTGAGCAATTAGAGCAAGCAGCACCCGTTCTTTATTCCATGGTGAGATAATTTCTTTGATCACCCCATCATGATCAGACCAGGTTTTAATCTGACTATCACTGCGCTGCCGTGTCAAGAAATCTTTTAATTTCAAGCCACTAGAGGATAAAATTTCGGGCAAAGGAAATTTATCTTGAGTACCAATTCCTACCAGATGATGGTCACTGCGTTCCTCAGTGGGTAAAGAATCTTTGGTGTAAACTGATAACTGGATTGATTCCGCTTTGCTTAACCGTCCCAATCTGTTAGTGAACTTTAGTAATGTCATCAGTACACTAGTTGAGGGGTCTTTTGGTAGCACAATAACGGTATTGGATAAATCCTGAGGAGCAGCAAAGGGATAACCCGTTTTCAGCAACCCCAAATCTGGCACTTTGGCAACACTGGTGCGCTGGAGTTGAAAATTTGTATCACTGTGCAAGGTACCCCAAAGCTGTTGGTCAGTTACTTTGCTACAGGAGCGGCGTTCCCGAGCATCAAGACGAAAATCCACCTGGATTTTAGAATAGGGGGTAATTTTGTCATTAGGCAGGGCAATCCTCAGGGATTCTCTAGTTCCACCATCGATGGAAGTTAGCTTTTTGCCGATCAGGGCAATGCCATCTAGCTTGACTTCCACTACTGAGGTTTTGGGATTAATTTGGGGGCTGTAGCTATAAATTAGGTTCATATAGTTATCCCCCTCAAACTTATCATCCGGCAATGCCCGGAAGTTAATCGTAATGGGTGGGGAATCAGAACCCCTGACTGTGATATCCTCAATCGGCTGATTGTAGGGAGTTTTGAGGTCGCTGACCTTGAATGTGGGTTCTAGAGGTAAATAGTCTGGCCAATCACGGGGTGCAGGGGTTGGCACTTCGTCGAGCTTTTCAACTAATATCACTTGACTGGTACCAATTTGACGGTCTTGGGATTGCACTAAAAACTGCACTGCTTTCGCCACTCCTTCTGGCCCATTACCTGTTGCTACCAATACTGCGGCTTGATTGCCAGGAGTGCTGGTTAACATTAAGACCCCGACATCGGGTGGTAAGGCTTTTTCCTTAGCATCGATAATCTGATTGTTTGCTACAGGAAGGGGTAGTTTCAGGGATTTGAGTTCTGGCTGTTGTTCTGGTGTGCCGATGATTACCAACCGATTACCAGAAAAGCGATTAATCCCCGTTCCACTGGCCTCTTTGACAGATTTCACTAAGGAAGTCTTCAGGGGACGATAATCCGCTAGCCTACCTAAGGAAGCTTGGAAACGAGCAGTGCTAGTTAACCAATTATCATTAATCTCCTTGGGCAACAGATAAGTAATTTGATTTGGTTCTAGGCTCAGGTCATCAAAGATCGGGTAAGGATAGCGATTGAAGTCTAGAGAAACCGGTTGGGGTTCAAAATCAAAGACTATTTTTGAATCCGGCAGAATTTCTGTCCATAGGGAAGGATCATAGGGGTCTTGAGTACAGGTAGGAGAGTTATTCTGTAGCGCCGCAATTGTGATTTGGTTGTAGTTACGGAGTTGGTCGATAGGAATCTTAAAGAGCACATTCCCAATTTCCCCCTCCTGGCGGTTGAGAGGAATACTGCCAACGCTAACACCATTAATTAGAACGGTAAGATTAGAGCGAGTGGCATAGAGGGCTGGAGAATGGCGAAAGCGAATCAAGGCTTTGACAGATTTGAGTTGCCAATCTCGGGGACGAGTAAACCCTAGCCGCGCCTCGTCATAGATGCCTCTTAAACTAAGACGAGACCCTACTACTGGGCTGCGATTGAATTCTAGGATGTACTGACCAGCAGGAGGAGCATCGATCTCAGGAGCTTTAGTTGGTGGGGAAGGTAAAGCAAAGGTCGGTTGAGATTTTTCCTTGAGTTCCTCGATGGTACTCTCCCGTAGGGTTTTGTTGGAATCGGTGGTACTGCCATCACTTTGGGCATACACTAAACCTGTGCTTAACCCAATGGAAATACTACAGCTGAGGAATAATAGCAGGACTAAAGAATATCTTTGGAACGAATGCCGACGATGATCTGCTTTAGTATCACACCTCACAGAAGTAGAGGCTTGATTAGCGCTAGAGTGACCATCTGATGGCTGTGACCTAGGAGTTTTTTTGGGTAGATGGGCAAAAGTCTTGCGAAAAAAGCGTTTCATCAGCAGAAGGAAGTTTTAACTCTGATTACAAATTAAATTGCCTCATGGGATGTTTAGGTATTCATACAAGGCTAGCGCTACCTAATCCGGAGCTAGCTAGTTAGATTCCCAGCGGTTGAATAAAAATCAGATACACCCTTGACTGATGAGAATTGGGGAACGGAATCCTTCTTATCCCAACCTTTGCGATCGGGAAGCTTCCGCAGTCTTTGAGTTAAATTTACCACAGGCTTCTAGGAGATTGTGGCTACCCTAAAAGTTCAGTAAAGTGGGTTGACAAATTTAATTTTATATGCATTAAGGAAAATCCCTGGATTGGTATCGGGTTTCTAAATGAATTGTAAACAGCGATTACAGTTTTTTCCATTGCCAAAAATCTCTATATAGCTCTTGCCTCTTGCCTGTGGCTTCTTGGCTCTTGCCTCTTGCCTGAGGGATTATGTTTACAACTCAAATACAAATGCGAGAATTTTTGATGCCATATTCCCGACTCCCGACTCCCGACTCCCGACTTCCTACTCCCGACTCCCGACTCCCGACTCCCGACTCCCGACTCCCGCCTCCCGACTCCCGACTCCCGACTCCCGACTCCCGACTCCCGATTCCCAACTCCCGACTCCCGACCATCTGATCCCACCTCCCAACGCCCTCCCCCCCACTCCCCA
>NZ_JAAHHU010000185.1:0-10209 GCF_010672095.1 Moorena sp. SIO3I6
CGTTTGAACGGCGTTTGATGAGGCTTCAACTTTAACTGCTCGCTGCCAGGGTTCTTGACCGGGTATATCAGGTATAACGTAACTATCGGCAGAGCTAGCTGAAAGAACAGCTTCGACTACAGTCACATTCTTAAGGCCAAGGATATTAAAATTTTGTCTACAAAACTCAGCTGTATTCCTATTGCCTTCAATTGCGAGAATCTGATTAAGTGAGCAAGCTTGAGCTAGCACAGCAGAAAAATAGCCTATATTAGCTCCACAATCGATAACCGATTGACCTGGCTCACCAGTTTCAATCCATCTACGACACCATTTCATTTCTATTTTTTCATGACCTTGGCAGACATAGAGGACATGAGAAAAAGCCTCACCCCTTCGAGATACAAATTTAATGCCATCTTCAGCCTGCCATATATAGTATCCCCCGCCCAAATAGCATCTGATCTGTGAATACTTTTGTCTGGCTTTCCACCTAAGAGCGCTAGCTAAGTTTTTCATGTTTATCATATTTGATAGTCTTTGAAGACAGTTCTTGTAAGAGTTACTCGCTGACGAAGTGATTTTTTAGCCCGTTCCGACCTAAGTGAAGTGAATATGAGTAGGAAAAACTCCAATAAGTGTCTCACAAACAATAAGGGTTTTAGCCAAACTATCCATTGACCGTAGTGTTTAACCAACAGACGTAATCTCGCCTGATGAAAATTAATAACTCGGTTAGCCGACCATGAAGATGATTGCGTTTGGTTGTCGTGAATTACTCCCAGTACATCTAAAACAGCCATACGCCAACCCTGCTTATAAACCCTCCAACACCAATCATTATCAGAATCGGAAAAGGGAAAATTTTCTGTATCCATACCACCAACAGATAACCACGCTGAATATCTGACTAATAGTGGACTTGTAAAAACAATATCACAAATACCCCAATGAGTTTCCGAAAAGGGATACCAATGACTTATTGACATCTTTTCCAAAGAGAATCTCCGGGAAATTTGTTGTCCAACAAGAAAAGATAGTGGCGTGGGAAAGCGACAAGCAAAACCAGCTTTAGAACCGTCACATTGCTCAATGGTAAAGCCGACTGCTGCCAATTTTTCCTCTTGTTCTAAAAGTTTCACTGCTAAGGGGAGGGCTGATTGATTTTTGATAAGATTATCTGTCTCAAAAAAGAAGCACCACTTTAACTGGGGAAATTTTTGAGCAGCAAACTGGACAGCAAAATTACAGCCTGCACTAAAGGAGGTATCTATTTCTTCTGAGGGACGGAGACAAATGATCTGTAGTTCTTGAGTGTGTGCTGAAAATTCTTCGATAAATTCAATGCTACCATCAGTGGAACCAGCCTCAAAAATGATAATGGCAGACTTTGGAAGAGTGTGCTTAAGAGCTTGAGTGATTGATGGTAGAGCTTCACGCAACAGTCCCAGTCTGTTAAACGAGTTAATTATGACTGCAAGTTCAATTGCTGCTTGCTCGAATAACGGTGGCTTTTGCTTATTCATGAATGCTTGACCAAATTCGTGGAAAAAGTCTTGGCTTGTACGGATAAACTATGGGTTTGATACCAGGCGTGGGCATTGTTTGCAATCAGCTGCATTTCTTCCACATTTTTCAATCCTGTTCCCCTTGCATCTGGAATCCAGTAATGTTTCCTAGGTTCTATTCCATCTACCGGCAATCTAGTGCATCGAGCGCTTACAGGCAACAACCCGTGAGCGCAGTAAGCAGCAAAGATAGTTGATTTAGCGAGGAAGTCAGTGGGGTAGTCAAAGAAACCAACTAAAGAATGTAATAGAATGTCACTGATTTCTATAGCAGACAGCTTACCTTTCTCAACTATCGGTACGTTGTTCACACTTGATAACGTTAAACACGTTGGTGGTCCGACATCCAAGATTTCCTCAATTCCCAGTAATTTACAGGTATGACTGAGTTCTGTAATTGAGTTCTTATAGACTCGTAGTCTACTGTTTCGCCCTCCAAACACCACTAGACGCCGATTACGCTTTGCCAAGGATGGCACTTGCTCTGGTTCTCCGATGTTGGAAAATACAGGTAGAGTTAGGATTTGATTGTGTTTGCCCTGACCCAACTGATAGAGAATTTCGGCATAAAGTTGTTTACTAGTAAGAACGCGATCGCTTAGTTGAACTAGACGAACTGCCAAGTTTCTTTGCAGTAGCGATAGCCAGAAAGTACTCGTCCAAAATGGTCCAGAAGCGTAGACTTCGTGGAACATGGTTACAAGGGTTCGATGGATGCTAGCATTCCGCCAACGCTGCAAGCCATCTACTAACCAGACAGGACAACCCCGCTTGGCATATCCATAACCAACGTAGTGCAGTAAGACTGTAGCAGTGGGATCCCTCGGCAGTCGAGATAGTAGAGTATCAGCAGAATGGACATTCACTTGGCTGATGGGAAACCCTTGGATTTGTGTTGTTCCAGTCCAGGTTGGGTCGCAGACAAGAAAATGGGTTTCAATGCGGAAGTCTTTCCGTAGTTGTTGAGCTAAATTGAAGGCATAGTCTCCTACTCCGTCAATTGCAGGGGGAAGCCGGGGAACAATAGAAATTACTGGTATTTCGTTCATCAGCTAGTTTGATTTGACTGGCTAGTTAGTAAAGCAACCATGCTGTGGTGTAGTTTCTTCTGCAATGACCATGGCGTTGAGTTGGTGATATTTTCACAAGTATCAACCCAATGGCGAGGTAAGTACTCTAATAATGTTCCAAATTTTAGGTGACCATTGGTGAGGGGATTGTTAAAAATTCTGGTTTCTAGAACAACTAAGCCAGCTTGTTGTGCCAGTAACTCTAGCTCATCTAGATGGAGTAGAAAGATGTGACCGTCTGCATTGGGCTTGAATTGGATTGCTTCAAACTGGCTAGGATCAGGACAGTCTGAAAACTTCGGTAAACCATTACGGAAGTATTCACCATTAGGAGTACTCATAATAATATGCCCTCCTGGTTTTAGCATCTGAGCAATTTTTTTCAGGAAATCATCAGGATAGGCAACGTGTTCGATAATTTCTGTAATTAATACGACATCAAAATAGGTATCAAAACCTAGTTCAAAAACATTCCCTGGCGCATAGTGAATAGTACCACGCTCCCATTTAAGCTTGACGTAATCAATTAACTCTTCACGCAAGTCATTCCAGGTAACCTCATAACCCAACTCTGCTAGGGATAGTGTAAAATTTCCCTGTGCAGCTGCTACATCTAAGATTTTTGCTCCTGGTTGTGCGACTTTTTGAACTAATTCCAAGGTGTGCTGGCGACGGTTAGCGTAGGCGTAGGCGTAGCCACGATAGCTCATGTCTCCATAGATTTCCATCAAATCGTATGGATAGCTATATTTCCAGCTCTCAAGCCAATTGTCTTGAAAAGTAATCGTTTTCATAGATAAAATTTTAATTGACTTTAAAGATTAACATTTATGGATTTAATCTACGTTTGTATCTCCAGATAAAAAATGCCATTTGTAAAAATGATAAGTGTTCTAATAATGCGTATATAAGACCAGAAAATTTAAGCTTTAATATTTCAGGTATCGTGGATTTAAAAAAACCATAAAAAGCCAATCGTAAGTAATATATAGAATTTATAATTAACAACTCTTCTGGGTGAATAGATAAGTACACGAATGTTGAATCCTGATGTTGCTTCAGCTTTTTCCACCCTCCCTGAAATCTCCATGGGTGGCAAACAGAAGCTGCTTTGATAAAGGAGTATTTGCATCCACTATTTGTAATTCTGAGTCTCAAGTCTACATCCTCCATAGCGGCATAAGGAAATCGCTCATCAAAGCCACTTAGAGACTTAAAAAGTTGCTTTTGTATTGCAAAGTTGCATGACCAGAGATAACCACCTGACTCATTAATAGGGGATGTTTCCCCAAGGCTGCGTCTGGGACGGTCAACATAAGTCCGTCCCTCAAAAACCAAGCAAGAAGGGTCAGCACCTATAGCAACAGCATAAGCTTCTAGCCACTGTCGATCAGGTAAGCAGTCATCATCTGTGAAAGCCAGCCACTCCCCTTGAGCATACTTAGCCCCATTATTTCGGTTTGCTGCTGGACCTTTGCGCGGACCAGCTACCCACTTTGCCCAAGGGTATTTCTCCCGAATCATTTCCTCAGCAGTTGTCTGAGAACCATCATCAGTAACAATTACTTCATATTGCTCTGCTGGCAAGGTCTGAACCCCAGGCGCTAGGCAATCCAAGCACTTTGCCAGCAAGTCATTACGGTGGTATGTTGGAATGATAACGGAGAACAGAGGAGTTGAATTCATGATTGTACTAAGAGCTAGAATCTATGCTTGAAGCAATGAGAGTTCTCATGGATTTTAAGGTATTAGTTCCAAATGATTAACCAAACTTGATGCTGATTGACTATCGATCAAACCTCAATCCATTCATTTTCCTTGGCCTTTGCCAATCGACTTTCTACTCCATACTTAGCTTTCGGATGATGGAAGCATTCAGCAGGGGAAATCTCTGGAAAAATATCTTCTCCTATTCCTGAACGAATAAAGAAGGCGTTAAATCCATAGCGTTGGCAACCAACAAGTCTGTACCCCTTCTCTTTGCCTAATTTGACAAATGCTGAGAGAGAAGCACTACCATAGTACAAACCATGTTCATCGTACTTGCCTACAAAATTTTCTTGGTAAGGTACTGTAACCGATGTATCTGGTCCCCATACATCTATATATTCCAGTACAACTACTCTTGGACTGATACACTCAATCCCTTGCCAAATCCAGTAATCGATTCCATCTATATCCAAAGACAGCAAGTCAATTTCACCCTGGAATGAATAATTAGAAATTAGTGAATTGATGTTATCTTTAGTAACCCAAGCATGGACAAGCTTTGGCGGCCACACCTGTGTATCAGGACACTCGGAATAAAATTCTCTTCCTGCCTTAATATTTCCTTCATCGCCATCGATTAAAAGACCAGTCCATCCGTGATTGATGATGAAATTAGCATGATTACTGATCAGACAAGAACCACAGCCAATATCGACTAACTTTTTGTTGGTAGTACCAATTAATGAAAAAATATAGAGTAATATACCATCTTCTCCATTTTGGGCAAATGCTCTAAATTCAATATCTTCCAACTTTGGCATAGGAGCCTTTTCCCGCAGTAATTCCTGATATTTCAAGGAAAGCAATATTTGGACTCCTTTATTGACTGATGTGATTTGATCAATATTCTTAATAGTGCTAATACCTAGAAGTTTATTGCCAATTGCTTGTAGCCATTTTTTTAGTATTTGTTTTAATATCTTCTTCATATTTATTAATAATTATTAAAATCTAATTAAGTTTATTTAGATGACTTAGTTAGTTTCGGGTTTAGCTCACTGGTAGAAGTTAGACACTCACTTTGTCCAAAGAGAGCGATCGCGCTTTATTCTTACCTGTTATACAGCATTCAATCATCTCGACATAAGCTGGGCGCAGTTTTTCCCAGCTAAAACGTTCATAAATGCTTTGATGGCGAAGATGACGCTTAGATTGTTCATCACCTTCTGCTAAAACTTGACTGACTAAAGTAGCTAAGCTTCCTGTCAACTCAAAGTTAGCCAAATAGCCTTCTTTTCCTAGGACAAAGCGAGCAACATCATAGTCATGAGCCAGACAGGGCAAACCATGAGACATTGCTTCCAAAAACACTCGTCCAAATCCTTCACCTAGAGAAGCCAGAACGAAAGCATTAGCAACTTTGTAGTAGTTAGCAACCTCATGGGAAGCAACAGTTCTCACCTGGAAATTATCTGCACCTAACAACTGATTGCCCAGTTCAATAATTTCAGAGGATTCTGCCTCTTGTTGCCCGAGCAGCAAAACATAAGGACGCAGTTCAGGCAAGGTAGCAATTTCGCGGATGACATAATCCATGCGTCTGTGAGATTTATTAATTGCTCCCACAGACAGGATTATAGGCTGATTTTCTGGCAATCCTAGTTGGCATCTTAGTGCCTTTCGCTCAGAAATTGATAAAATTTGTAATTTAGTGGATATTTTAATCCCATAGGGAACCAAGCTTAGTTTAGCAGCAGGTTCCCCCGCATCTATAGCAATTTGGAATTGAGTAGGCGTCACTTGTTGTACACAATCCCAACGGTGAAAAGGTGGTGACAGGGGACCTCCGTTAGAGAAAAGAAGCTTGTAATTTTGCTTGGTCAAACGCCGCCAGTGCCAGAGCATGTTGCCTATAGCGCCATCACTAAAGTAAATGACATCAGGTTGCTGACGATGGATGTACGGTAAGAGGCTGAAAGCAAATGATGCTTGTTCAATGAAGTAGGAGCCTCTACCAGTAAGCTTTCCAAGTTGAATTGCTAACCAAGCATCACGGTGGAAGTTCCACAGTGTAATTGCTTTGTGATGAGATTCTCCGCCTCCTTTAAAGAGAGTTATGTCCAGAGAAGGAGCTTTTGATAAAGCTTCAAAGCATTCTTGGGTAAAGGACTCGAATCCTCGTTTTACGTTACCGAGTCCTGAGCAAACCATAAAAACCTTCATAAGCTTTATAGCCCACGCATCAAGAGAAGTAACCGGTCAGAGGGTATGGGTAGTCTAGAAATTAGCTCCAGAAAACGAGCTTGTTTGAGCATTGCCGGTGTAACTTCTGAATGCTTTACAAAGCCATAAACTGTACTCCCTCGCCGCTCAAAACCATAAAACCCAAATCCCAAGCTACGGATAATCCAAGGCATGAGTCGTCGCAAATGGAAGTTTTGAGGTAAATGACATTTGATCACAGGACCAAAACTCCAACTAGCGGCAAAGGCACCACCAACTCTCAGCCAACGGTTAATTTCTACTACAGCTCCAATTGGATCGATAAGATGTTCCAGAACTTCTGTGGATATGATTGCATCATAGGGTGCATCAGGCTTTTCCAAAATTCTGATATTGGGAAAATCCGATAAATATTGTTTGATAGTATGACGAAATTCTGTAATATCTACTAAATCAATTAGCTCTGGTTTTTGAGGTATAGTTGTAGCACAAAGACGTGAAACTGTACCAATTCCACCCCCAAAATCTAGGATTTTGCGAGGCTGCACATGGGCAATTAAACGTACTGCCGCTAGACGGTCATTGATGGTTGCTTGATCAGATTCGCAAAACGCACTACTTATTAACCAAACTGGATGTTGGTAATACTCATGCAGTAAATTTGATAGATCCGATTTGTTTGGGCTTGTCTCTGATAATTCATTCCACGCCCGGTCTAGAATTTGACATAGTCGTTGATGTGTGATGCTGTGAATTTGTTCCGATTGGGAAAGTAATTTTGCAGACTGTTCCCATCGGCTATCTACCTGCAAACGTTGGACAACTTCTGACCATTTATAAACTATAGCTTTAGTCATTGAGGGCATTTTATTATAAGTTGAACGTCATGTTTGCCTAAAAGTATTGAGCACCTGAGATTTGATTGAGAGGCTGTTACTTCCAGAAAAATTCTAGTGAGAATGTAGACTCCTGGCGAAGCTGTTGATGATTCAAAAATCCTGCATCCTTCAAAATATCAAAACATCTTGCCGTATCACATCTATCGTGGTGCAGCTCAAATACAGCAGATTTGACTCGCCAAAGGAAATCCTTATAGTTTTCCAGGAAAATTAACTCTGACCCTTCAATATCGCACTTAAGTAAATCAATCTCAGAGCTTTCTGAATACAATGATTCCAGGTCAATATAAGAAACATTAGTACCACCAGATGAACTGCTAGATGCAACTGCATTCATCACATGAAAGTCAGATTCGAGTATCTTGCCACTTCCCTGACGTTCGCCAACTAGCCCATGAACAATTTTGAATTTATCAGCTAAAGTTGGTTCATTATTCAGTCGAGATTTAAGCTCCTTATAGATACTAGGACTGCCTTCTACCAAGGTTAATTTAAAATCAGACTCTGAATTCTCACCTTGAAGTATTAAATCTGCTAGCCTTAGGGTAAAATAACCCACATTTGCACCTATATCTAAAATATTCAAAGGTTTCCCAGATAATCCTGATGCTAAAGATTGCTTAATCGGTAGATCATATTCTCCATCTACAAAGATATCATTATAAATCACCCATTCTGCTTGATTAGCAATTTTTACTATTATGCCAGACTGTAACTTCCATCGCAAATCTAGTTGCCTGTAAAGTAGTTTATTCCACTCTTGGTTTAATCTGTGAATTAAGGTTTTTCTTGCTCTATATATCAAGGAATTATTCATGAAATAAAAAGTTTTAAATAAATTGTTTTAGCATTCAATATACTATCGAAAAACTATTTTATATTTGTTATTGTTGCCCAATATATTTCTAAAAGTTTTTTGCTTATTAAATTCCATGAAAAATTTTCTACCACAGTATTAATATCAACTGTTGATAGTTGTCCAATTAGCATTAAATGAATTGCATTTTCAAAAGCATCAAGCCATTGTTTTTTGGTTTTCCCAGCTTTAATAACCCAAGGCATACCATCAGACAAATTGGCACATTCTCCAATATCAGAACATAGTACAGGAGTAGATGCAGCCATATATTCAGCATATTTGATGGGAAACCGGCTTTGATTGAAAGAGTTATCCTCCAAAGGTAACAAACCTAAATCTAAAGCCGCTGCAAAATTACGAGTTTTAAGTGGTGGTAAAGTCCCCAAAAAATCCATCCGTTTTAGAACATTTTTAGGAACTGAATCCAAACAATTATCAGGTGGACCACAAAGTGCTAAACGTAAACTACTATGCCGATGTAAATTATTCTCAAGGGCTTCAAAACACCAGGATAATTCAGCACAAGTTCTCCCCATAAAACCTACATATAGAGCTTGTGAATCAAGACCAAGGCTTTCTCGGGCTGCTTGTTGATCAGGAATCACAAACGGCCATAACCCATTGTGAATAACAGATACTTGACTGGCGTTGCGTTTTGATGCTTTTTTTGCTAAAAAATGGCTACAAGTTGTGACATGCAGTGCTCTTTGCGGAAGCTGTTGTTCTAAATAATTTACTACAAATCTCAACCAATATTCTCTAAATAATTTGGGTTGACTTTTTACTAATCCACCAATCCATAAATCATCCCAATCGTAGAACAGTAATTTGGTTTTTTTTGGTAAATTCCAGTACCAAGGTAAGGCAGCGCTAGGAAAAGGCTGGAATAAATGTGCTACATCACAGGGAGGATAATCCACGAAACAGCGTCTTATCGCAGTTAGAGGATGACATGCTGAACCAAAAAGAGACGTACCTTGAAATACAGGTACAATATGATACTGAACACCATCACGTATTTCTTCCCTTTCCTTCGAGGCTGGGTTCCAATCACATCCAAAAACAGTAACATCTTGACCCAAGTTAGTCAAACCGACAGCTAGATTATGAAACCGGAAGTAAGTACCTTGTTCCTGAACGCCTTGAGTAAGAAAATGAATGCGTAACGATGACATAGTAAAAATCAAAACCCTACTTCAATAGCTGCTCGATTTGCCTTAGCCCAGTTAGCGATCGCATCTAGAGTATTGGTCGCTGATACTTCAGGTTTCCAGTTCCATATCTCCTGCACTAAGCTGTTATCAGTAACATAATAGGGAATATCAAAAGGTCGAGTTTCTGGTATAGAATTAATCTCTCTTTTTACTCTCAACCTTTCAGCACAATATTGTGACAATTCCTTTAAGCTCATAGAACATTCCTGACCTCCTCCTACATTGACCACTTTAGGTGCTTTTTTATCAGGTTGTGACAACTGCATGGAAATCAAACGAGCCAAATCTTCCGGACAGATGAAATCTCTCACCTGTTTCCCTTCACCACCGAATCCAATGTAAGATAGCGGTTTACCTAACATCCACTGGTAAATCCAGAAGGAGAAAATACCTTGGTCTATCTTGCCAAACTGACCCGCACCTGCAATCACACCACATCGGTTAACCCAGACCGGAAAATCGAATGCTGAGGAATATTCGAGAGCCATTATCTCTGATGCTAGCTTGGTAGAACCATAGAGAGAAACTGGTGCTGATGTAGAGAAGTTTTCACTAACACCTTGCAAACTAAAACCAACTGGAAAGGTTTGGCTATGATCTGGAATAAATCGGTTGTTGTCTTCATTTAGTGGAATACTACATAGAGCATTAATTGAATATACCCGACTGGTACTCAGGATCATAAAA
>NZ_JAAHHU010000186.1:0-10208 GCF_010672095.1 Moorena sp. SIO3I6
CCTTAAGTGAATTACAACAACAGCAATATCAACGAATGATAGAACTCTCCACTCTGGCTCGTCAGCGATATCTGGACTCCGGAGGAGATCCAAACCGAGCCTCAGGGAGTCTACACAATGAAAATTATATGACTGCGGAAGAACAGCAGGAATTCTTGATATTAGCTAGGGCACTTTCTGGGATTTATACGAATAATGGTTATGTTTACTGTCAAGGGCGCTCTTGGAAATTACCGGAAGTGTTGAATAAGGACTAGGGGAGAGTGTGGGTAAAACCTACCCCTGCTCCCTTCTTCATTTAATACCACAAATTTCCCTTAATTCTTCTTCGTCTTTATGAGTGACTAGGTAATCATGGAGCCAGTTACAACTTTTTGCCACTAAATCATCTAGATCGAAATTCCATAAAATCACCGTGTTGTCACTACTAGCAGAAGCAATAGTCTTGCCATCTGGGCTAAAGGCCACGCTATTGACAGGTGCGCTATGTCCAGTGAGGGTGTGCAGTAGTTTTCCTTCCAGATTCCACAGTTTCACCATGTTGTCATTACTAGCAGAAGCGATAGTTTGGCCATCTGGGCTCAAGGTGACGTTAGTGACATCTGCGCTATGTCCAGTGAGGGTGTCCAGGGGTTTGCCTTCAAGATTCCACAGTTTCACGGTGTTGTCCCCACTACCAGAAGCGATAGTCTGGCCATCATCGCTAAAGGCTACACTAAGGACAGCTCCGCTATGTCCAGTGAGGGTGTGCAGTTCTTTGCCTTGGAGATTCCACAGTTTCACCGTGTTGTCATAACTAGCAGAAGCGATAGTTTGGCCATCATAGCTAAAGGCCACGCTATAGACAAGTGCCCTATGTCCAGTGAGGGTGTGCAGTTCTTTGCCTTGGAGATTCCACAGTTTCACGGTGTTGTCAAAACTAGCAGAAACGATAGTTTGGCCATCATAGCTAAAGGCTACGCTCCTGACCCAATCGCTATGTCCAGTTAGGGTTTCCAGTACTTTGCCTTCGAGATTCCACAGTTTCACCGTCTTGTCCTTACTAGCAGTAGCGATAGTTTGGCCATCATAGCTAAAGGCCACGCTAGAGACCCAATGGCTATGTCCAGTGAGGGTT
The DNA here is from genome assembly GCF_010672095.1 of Moorena sp. SIO3I6. Classification (NCBI taxonomy): domain Bacteria; kingdom Bacillati; phylum Cyanobacteriota; class Cyanophyceae; order Coleofasciculales; family Coleofasciculaceae; genus Moorena; species Moorena sp. SIO3I6. Next base: position 1,118 of record NZ_JAAHHU010000186.1, read on the forward strand.
TCCAGTACTTTGCCTTCGAGATTCCATAGTTTCACCGTCTTGTCATTACTAGCAGTAGCGATAGTTTGGCCATCTCGGCTAAAGGCCACGCTGATGACAGCTGCCCTATGGCCTTTGAGGGTTTGCAGGGGTTTGCCTTGTAGATTCCACAGTTTCACCGTTTTGTCACTACTAGCAGTAGCGATAGTCTGGCCGTCTGGGCTAAAGGCCACGCTCCATACAGGTGCGCTATGGCCTTTGAGGGTGTGCAGGGGTTTGCCTTGCAGATTCCAAAGTTTCACGGTGTTGTCAAAACTAGCCGAAGCGATAGTCTGGGCATCTGGGCTAAAGGCGACGCTAGTGACCCAATCGCGTCCGTCCAGGCTATTAAATTCTTTCACTCCATATAGAGATTGCTGCAACTTAGCAATCACTTTAATTCTAGTATCACCTTTTACCCAATTCGCCTTTTTGAGTTTTCCTCCTGCCTTTAAACTCTCTTTTAGAGCATCAAAGGGTTGCTTTGAAACAAAAAGAGTTTCTGAAAGTTGACTCAGGACTTTAATTTCACTTTCTAAAGACTGCAACCAAAAAGCTGTTGAAATAACTGCCGCCAATACCCACCCACCAGTAAACGCTCCCGCCACTAACCGGCGGTTACGGGTGATTTGCTTGTGCTTTTGACTGCTTACCTGAATATATTCCTCGGCCAGCCCATTCAACATCCCCAACTCGCCATACTCGTTTAAATACTCCTGGGCTTCTACTAATCTCGCTCCTTGCAACAGTAAACCAACATCATCACGCTTCTTTCCCTTCTGCTGCCATTCAAGGGCTGCCGCTTCCAGCTTGCGTTCCACCACCATTGCCTCTGTGTAAGTTTGCTTCCACTCCACCAACTTTCCCCAGTGGCCAATCAAGGCTTCATGAACCACATCCAAAACCACATCCTCAGAATTTTCCTGATTACTTCTAGTAATCAAGCGGTTGTCTGAACTGGCTAACTTCTGGCTAACAGCATCGAGCAGTTCTAAACTGTGGTGAGAATTGACCAACTCCCCCAGGCGTACTCGTCTACGGGTATCGAGAGTCTCTCCCACTTGAGTTAATTCCAAGAACAAACGCCTAGCTACATTTTGTGCTTCCGGTGAGAGACTATCAAATACCTGATTTGCTCTCTTTTCGAGAGTTCCCTCAATTCCCCCTAACTGTTGATAAGTCTCTAAGTATAAAAACTTCTGCTGCCTTGACTGTTTCCATAATTCCGTCAGAGTATATTGGAGGAGGGGCAGGCTGCCTGGATAATCTTCCACATCGTTAATCAGTTGCTGTTTTAATCTGCCCTCAATTCCCAATCCTACTAATTCCGCCGGTTTAGCGATCGCTTCTTCAATTTCCTGACGGTTCAAGTGTTCAACATTGATTAATGGTCTATTAATCTTCTCTACTAATTTAGGATACTCTTGCAGCCACCCCCGAAAGTCAGAGCGCATGGCAATTAACACAATTAGATTGTCTTTCTTCTCGATTAATTCAATTAAATCGTTAAAAAATTCCTGGCGTTGCTCAGGTTGACTCATGGTGAAGCACTCTTCAAACTGGTCAATAATTATGACCACCGGAGTAACACTAGAATTCTCTGACTGCTTCTGCTCGCCCTCCCCATTTTCCAGCACCTCCTGTAACCTTTGCTTTGGTGCTTCACCAGGAGTAAAAGGTTCCAGATAATACCAGCGATCGCTTCCAACAATTACCTGCCCTAACTTCAGTTGATACAATAATCCAGCCCTAACTAAGGAAGACTTGCCACTACCGGAAGCCCCTAAAACTAACAGCAGACGGTCTTTTGTTTTAACTCGTTCAATTAACTGCTGGGTCAACTTAGAGCGACCGTGAAACACCAGAGCATCCTCTGGTTTAGCGGTAAAATAAGACAGAGACCGGTAGGGGCACTTATCCTGAAAGCTCAGTTTCGGAAACAGGGTAGTCAGTAGAATGGCTTGTTCAGAGTTAGCGATTAAAGGACGTTGGGAAGTCATTGACATCCGCTGCTCAATAAACTCTGCCAAATTATGACTATTCACAATACCATCCGGGTGATTTTCCGGATTCAACCCTGCCAGTAACGCCTTGGTAAATACTCCTTGTTCATGGCTAATCTCTACTCCCGGTTCATAGGAACGAGTAGCAGTAATCAAGCAGTAAATTTTCTTTGTTGGAATAAAGTTTAGTAACTCGCCACTGTAGCAACAATCTAACCAAATCACTACCTTTTTCACTGAGCTAGTTGCGATTTGCTCACCCAACTCCCGCAGAGGATAGCCATAAATTCCCACATCAGGAAAGGCATCACTAGTGACTAAGAAAACTTCCTCAATACCATCCACCTCTTGTCTACAGCCATGGCCTGAAAAGAAGAATAGGGCGGTTTCTGGGGGTTGGTTGGGAGGTGGAGGATTAAACAGATTAGCGACTGCTGACCTTAATTCCTCTAATTTGACTATTCCTCTGTTCGGTACTCCTCCTGCTCCTTTTTGGGTCAACCCAAGGGGTAAGTCCTGAATCCGAAACGGTTCATAGCCATACTGCTCTAATCGTTGAGCGACATTTTCCCCATCTTTAGCAGCAACGGTCAGGTCGTTAAAGTTAGTGTATTCTGGATAACGGTTAATCCCAACGATTAGGGCTTCCCATTCCGGTGTCATTGGAGCGAGGTTGTTGATTTTTATTAGGGTAACATACTATCGCAATTTTCAGCACTAGGCTGATCCTTCGTGTATAAAGATAGTGATTGAAGTAGTGGCAGTGGCTGATGAATACCAACAACACCTTATTAGCTTTTTTACTTGCTCTGACTGATTTAGAAATACCCTTGAGTCAAGGTGAGACTAAGAGCATCAAAGAAATTGGCGATCAACTCGATGCCCAACCTCTGGCCTGGGAGAGGTATACCAAACCCAAGTTACTAGAGATGATTGCAGCTAATCCTGAGTTAAATCAACGTTACCAAATTTACTCTACCCAACTTATTAACACTAGGGTCGATATTCCCCTAGAGTATCTACCAACAGAAGCGGAAATCCAGCAATTCGATACCACTAGTAGTGTCTGGGTCATCAAAGGATATAAACCTAAGTCATCACCTACAGGCTATGACCAACACATTAATAATATTGTGATTGTCGTTAGTCGTTCAGAACAGCCAGAAGCAGCTGTGAAACAATTACCCTTGGAAAAACTGAAACAGTTTTTAGGGACTTCTAAAAAGTAAAGTACCCAATTTGGAAGATGGGGAGATGGGGAGATGGGGAGATGGGGAGATGGGGAGATGGGGAGATGGGGAGATGGGGAGATGGGGAGATGGGGAGATGGGGAGATGGGGAGATCGGGGAATAAAATTGAATGTAGCTCGTAAGTAGGATCAACGCTATACTCAGAAATTGGCGTTGCGTCAGTCTTCGAATGAATACAGAGTAGAGTGGGCATCCTGCCCGCCCGAAAATAACCATGAAACTGGCAAGATGCCAGTTCCACGCCTGATGCATTAACTGGCAAGATGCCAGTTCCACGCCTGATGCCCATTCCACAGGATTTTTAGCCTGTTCCCTGTTACCTGTTCCCTGCTCCCTACTCCCTACTCCCTACTCCCTGCTTCCTAAAATAATAATTTGTACCTCACCCAATTGAAAAGAGTGCTATAGTGAGCGATCTAATCTTTCCAACTCTGGATTTATTTTTATATGATTTACGAGATGCTCTCAACCTCACTGAAGCTGAGAAGCAAGAAAAGCAAGCTAAGTTCCGAGCTAAACTCCCAGCCGATAGTAAATTTTCCGATCCTGATCTAGAAACCAAATATTTAGAACTACTCCCTAGGCAAAAGTACTATGATTTTACCACAGCCAACAATACCCTAGAAGGGTACTACTACCCTGTCCGCTTAAATGATACCTATGGTTTGCAAATTGATTGTTCCATTAACAATCAAACTGACCCCCAAACCCCTGACTGTTTTGCCAGACTCCGAGCCGAAATTGAATGGAGATTACAAGGTGAAAGGGCAACCCTAGGACAAACCTGGATGCTTTCTGGATGGTTAGCGAAAACGTCGAGCAAAAGCTACGAATACATTGCTCAATCTTGTTATCAGGTTTTCCAGACAGCGGCGAATTGGTCACAAGATTTACATGGAGTATCAACACCCGAAAGTTCGACCAAACAGGAAAAAGACATTGCAAAATCTGGTGATAAGGTTTTCGATAAAGGGGCGAATTGGTCACAAGATTTACATGGAAAAGGCAGGTTATTTGGTGGTGAAGTTTTTGAGCTGTGGCGATATCAACCCCTGAATCAGGCCAACTGCCATGTAATCATTATGATCTTTCCTGACCAAGCAAGTATGGAAAAGGCAGCGGAGTTGTATACGGATTGGATGGGTCTGTTTAGTTATAGAAACAAAATTTTATGGGCTTACAGCCAAAGTCGCTTAATCAAAAATTCATTGGTCAATTTTTATAAGCAGGCTGAAGAAAATCAGAGACTTATCAGTGACCAAAACTCTTCTGGCTTTAGGGAGCAAACCATAGCCGCAAAACTGGATGATATTCAAAAGTCTTTGGATAATTATACCCTAGATTTGCCTAAACTAAATTTTCAAAACCAAATTATCGAGATTAATTTATTCAATTATCAAACCCGTTTAGAAATCATCAACCAAAAATGCCAAGAATTAGGGGCCGATAATAATCTGAAGTTTTTAGAAACGTTTAGTAAAGAAGTAAAGCAAAATTACCTATTGCAGGTTACTAAAGACTATGATACTATGGCGCTAGGCTTACGGCTACTAGAAACCAGGATAAATGCCATCCGTAGTCAAATTGAGCTGGAAAAAGCAGAACGCGATCGCACTTTTCAAAATATAGTAACGGTAGTTGGTGCGGGCACAGCGGTTACAGCTTTAGTGGATTTTGAAGCGAAGCAGTGTAAGGCTGTATCCAAGATTATAAAACCCTTGGAGAACAGTTGTAAAAACCCTTTAATCAATAGTGTGATAGTACCTGTTGGGCTCATCCTGATCTTTGGAGTAATTGCTTTGTGTCTCAAAAAAATCTTATCTGCTAGTAGGTAGGGGTGAACTGAGCTGTTGCACGATTGAAATTAATCCTATGGTGGGCAGTGCTTACCGTTCCCAGATCCGTAGAGTGGGCATCCTGCCCGCCCGAAAATAAGCATGAAACTGGCAAGATGCCAGTTCCACGCAAGATGCCCATTCCACGGCAAGATGCCCATTCCACGGCAAGATGCCCATTCCACGGCAAGATGCCCGTTCCACCAAGATGCCCATTCCACAGGTGCGACCCGTGGCGAATTTAATAATTAGATGCGGAAAGCGCACCTAAAAACTCTTAAAATCATTCCATTATTAAGCAACGCCCCCGACTCCCGACTCCCGACTCCCGACTCCCGACTCCCGACAACTGCCACGAAGTCTAATCAACTGCTCCCAACGCTTTCAGGGACTTAATAGTTGCTTTTGTTAAACCAGTAACACCAGCTATATTCATCCCCTCATAGGGTCTAGGCACTCTCAGGGTTTTGATACATTGACCCGTCTCAATATCCCAAAACTTAATTGTGCCATCGTTGCTGCTACTGGCCAGCATTAAACCATCTCGACTGAAAGCAACAGACCATACCAAATTAGTATGTCCATGGAGAGTTTTTAAACATTCACCTGTCTGAACATCCCAGAGCTTACAGGTTTTATCATAACTACCACTGACGATCAGTTTACCATTAGGGTTGAACGCCACTGAGCGTAAGCGATGGGTGTGTCCACGCAAAGTGTTGAGACACTCACCAGTGCCAACATCCCAGAGCCTGACCGTGTGGTCTTCACAGCCACTAGCGAGAATTCTGCCATCTCCACTAAAGACAACGGACTTGATGATATTCCGGTGTCCCTGCAAAGTACTCAAACAGTCACCGGTGCCAACATCCCAGAGTTTAACGGTTTGGTCTTCACAGCCACTAGCAACAATTGTGCCATCTGGACTGAAAGCTACTGACCAGACCAAACTCCTGTGTCCTAATAAGGTCTGGAAACACTCACCGGTGCTAATATCCCAGAGTCTTACTTTATCGTCATTATGACCACTGGCTAAGATTTCTCCATTGGGACTAAAGGCGACTGAAAGTACCCACTTGGGTCCGTGGAAGGTGTTGAGGCATTCACCAGTGCTAATATCCCAGAGTCTGAGGGTTTGGTCTTTAGAGCCACTAACTAAGATTGTACCATCTCGACTAAAGGCAACAGAAAATATCAAATTGGTATGTCCTCGTAAGGTATCGAGGCATTCACCGGTACCAACATCCCAAAGTCTGACGGTTTGGTCTTCACTGCCACTGGCGAGGGTTGTGCCATCTGGACTGAAAGCAATAGACCATACGCCATTGGTATATCCTCGAAACGTGTTGAGGCATTGACCAGTGTTAATATTCCATAGCCTTACAGTTTGGTCATCACAACCACTTGCTAAGGTTACGCCATCTGGACTGAAAGCAATAGACCATACGCCATTGGTATGTCCGTACAACTTATTAACACATTCACCGGTGCTAAGATTCCATAGCCTTACGGTTTTGTCATCACTACTACTGGCGAGAGTGGTTCCATCTCTACTAAACCCGATTGACCATATGCTTTTTGTATGTCCCCGCAGAATCTTAACGCATTCACCGGTACTAAGATTCCATAGCCTTACGGTTTTGTCATCACTACTACTGGCGAGAGTAGTTCCATCGGGGCTGAAAGCCAGTGACCTGACCTGCTGAGAGTGTCCTTCTAAGGTGCTGAGGCATTCACCTGTATCAGAGTCCCAGAGTTTGATAGTTTTATCTTCACTGCCACTAGCGAGAATGGCACCATCGGGACTACAAGCTACGGCTCTTACGGTCTGGGAGTGCTCTGACAAGATGTTCAAGCATTCACCGGTACTAACATCCCAGATTCTAACGGTTTTATCGCCACTGCCAGTAGCAACAATTGTGCCATCTCCACTGAAAGCAACTGACCATATTCTACTCCTATGTCCTCGCAAGGTGTGGAGGCATTGACTCGTAGCAATATCCCAGAGCCTGACGGTTTGATCTTCAGAGCTACTAGCCAAAATCTGAGTATCTTCACTGTTACCATCATCTAGCCTAGTAAAGGCCAATGACCATACCCAACTGGTGTGTCCCTTTAAGGTTAAACGGTATTGACTATCAGCAATTTGCCACAGATGAATCTTGCCCATGGTATCACCTGCAGCCAAAAGCTGGCTATCGGGGCTAAATGCTACTGACAAAATACTACCAAAGGGTTGAGTAAAAACTGATTTAGCGATGGTAGCATTAGCGAAGTTTACATCTAGCAACTCTACCCCCTGAAGGTAAGCTTGCAAAATAGTGAGATTAGAAAAATCATAACCCCTTAAATCAGTTTTAAGTTGGCAGAGCAGATTAAGGATATTACCGGCTACATAGCCTACCTTTGGCACCAAGTCTTCTCTTATCTTTGAAAGACTACAATTTAGGGTTTCTTCCAGACGACCTTGACTAGTCAAACTAGCGATTAGCCGATCGATTACTGGTTTGAGGAGCAGAAGGGATTGAGCTTCCCGAAGGTACTGTTTTGCCAAAGCCTTCAGCAAACAATGAGAATTAAACAGAGCTATTTTATCTGTGAGTATTTCCTGACTAACCTGCTCAATGACTTTTTCAGTCATGTACTCGATCAGGACAGGTTGCAGGGTAAAGCCTGCTGAACTTTTTTCCAAAGGTAAACGTCTTTGCAGGGATTGCAGTGTTACTGGTAACTGTTGTTTAGCGACTGGTGAGAGGATATCCTCTCGGAGTTGGGCAAGGGAAACTGCTTCCCGATTAATTGCCAACCAGTACAGAATTTCCTGTTCTTGGTCTGACAAGTGCTCAAAGTGCCAGGTTAACACTTCACGAAAGTCATCGAAGACTAGTTTACCTTCTGCTAAAAAGTCGCCAATATTACCCAAAAAAACTTCATCAATATGCTTGGCAACAATTTCTAGAGATAAAGGATTACCGTTGTAAAATTGAATCAGTTTTTGCCATTGCTGATCTGAACCAGAGAAGGAGGCAATGGAATTAAATATTTTCTTGCCATTTACAACATCAAAACCGCTTAATTCCAGGCAACGAACCGGTCGTGTTTTGCCTTCAAGTCTGGCAATGGCGTGGGGCTTCTCTCGGCTGGTGATCAACAAGCAGCTTTGATGGGAGACTTCTCCAATTTGTCGGAACAGTTGCTCATACTGCTCATATCCCTCTCGATATTGCCCAGGCTTCTCACCACCTTGTAGAATTGACTCCACATTATCCAGGATTAGCAAACAGCGATGCTCACGCAAATAGTGAAGTAGTAGTGATAGTTGAGCATCTAGGGTGTCTGGTAAATCTGTTTCTACCTGGTTGGAGAGAAATTTGATCAGCTCTTCAAGAATTTTGATAATGGGAGGAGCATTCAGTAGCGTACGCCAAATTACGTACTCAAAGTCATCCTGAATGCCATGGGCTAGCTTGAGGGACTGATCAGTTTTGCCAATTCCCCCCTTACCTAGCTTCAGGGAGAGTCCAGTTTTACCAATTCCACCCATTCCTAGAATTGCCACAACTCGGCAACGATCATTGAGAATCCATTCCACTAAGGTAGCTAATTCTTCGGTACGTCCAAAAAAAACTGGCACATCCGGCGCTGCTGACCAATCTACTCGATTTGGGGGGATTTTAGCGGTTGTCTTCTGGATTGAGGACTTAGGGAGGCTGTTCTCAATTACATATTCCCAGTTAAGTCCTAAAACTTGGCAAAATACCTGGAAAACTTGGGCATTAATCGGTTTTCCTTGCAAGAAGCGTTTCCAAGTAGCTAGGGAGACACCAGGAGCATAGATTTCTTGCAACCCATACTCCGAGGATGCCCAGTCGATATCTGGATTTAAGATCTTACTCGCCTCGACCAGCCATCTGTGATCCTCTATCGTCCATCCCTTTCGGTTTCGATACTGTTTAATTGTTAGTCTTCCCTGTCGAGATGCTT
>NZ_JAAHHU010000187.1:0-10176 GCF_010672095.1 Moorena sp. SIO3I6
AGTCAGAAGTCAGAAGTCAGAAGTCAGAAGTCAGAAGTCAGAAGTCAGAAGTCAGAAGTCAAACTCTTGCGCTTACTTAGGTTTGAGACTTTTGTCATGTCCGCGCCTGCCCTGGCGACTGCTATATTTTATTGATTAGTCACTCAACTACTAGTATGTTTTCATTATTTAAAGTTTAACCTTGGCCAATAGGCCACGCTACGCGAACAACCTTCAACCTTCAACCTTGGCCAATAGGCCACGCTACGCGAACAACCTTCAACCTTGGCCAATAGGCCACGCTACGCGAACAACCTTCAACTTTCAATTTTCAACTTTGTTTAATCGGCACCCTAACAATAAACTTAGCTCCCTGTCCTGGTGTGCTCTCTGCCATGATGCTACCATTATGGCGTTCCACAATTTTACGGCAGATAGCTAGACCGATGCCGGTTCCTTCATATTCGCTGCGACCATGGAGCCGTTGAAAGGTTTGGAAAATGCGATCGCAATACCTGGGGTCAAACCCAATACCATTGTCTTCGACTATGATCTGACAACGCTCATTAACGGTTGCGCCTCCATAACTTAAGGGAACACTTTCTTGAAGCAGTTGACTATAAATTTTAACGACGTTACCTCTTGGTGCTGGTCGGAATTTAAGTCCGTTACTGATCAGGTTTTGCAAAAGTTGACGCATTTGCACTGGATCAGCTTCAATAGTATGTAGTTCACCGACTTCCACTACGCCACCAGATTGCTGGATACGTAGTTCTAAATCAGAGAGTACCTCTTGCACCACTTGAGCCAGATCAGTGGCAACCCAAGGTCTTGCCTTAGTGGTCACCCGGGAAAGGCTAAGCAAGTCATTGATTAACACCTGCATCCGTCCTGCCGCATTCTGCATCCGTTTGAGGTAGTCCTGCCCCTGCTCCGTTAACTGTTCATGATACTTGGTCTGAAGGCGATCGCCAAATGCCTGAATCTTGCGCAGGGGTTCTTGCAGGTCATGGGATGCTACATAGGCAAACTGTTGCAGTTCCGCATTAGAACGGGCAAGTTCCTGACGCTGACGGGTTTCTGTTCCTAAAAGCTGGGCTTGGGCTAAGGCAATAGCAATTTGGTTCGCCAGTTGTTGCAACAATTCACTTTCAAAGTTAGTCCATTGTCGTGGATTGGCACACTGATGGGCAATCAACAAACCCCAAAGTTTGTCTTGTTGCTGAATTGGCACCACTAAGTTAGCTTTTACCCCAAACTGTTGCAGCATTTCTACATGGCAAGCTCGGATATCAGAGTTTTCTAAGTCACAGATGTTGCTAACCCTTCCCTGACGATACTGGTCTAGGTACTCTTCATGAAAGCAAGGATCTTCGATGCTTTGTCCGAGCATGATTGGCCAACCAGGTACTACTGCTTCTTGAACCACTTTCCCCCAGCCATCAAAACTCAGTTGGAAGAGTACAACTCGGTCAGCCTTGAGAAATTTTTGCACTTCTGTAACAGCCGTTTGCAAAATCTGCTCCAGTTGTAGAGACTGGCGGATTTTCAGGGTAATTTCTGAAAACAATTGCGATCGCTGATTTTGGCGCTTGAGTTCTTGCTCTGCTAACTTACGGTCAGTAATGTCATCCACCACATAGGAAAATCGGGGGTGAGCAGTGGTTGTCTCAGGAATTGGGCATACAGTGGCGCATAACCACCGGGTATCGGTTTCAGTGGTGTGATCATACTCGAAGGAAATGGGCTGATTGCTTTGTTGGCTTTCTCGGTAATGGCTAATCCAGCGACGGATATGAGTTTTGGGTGCCCCCAGCGCACTGGCTAACCGATTCTGCATGGCCTCGGGTGTAGTCCCGAAAAAATCCGCCGTACTCTTATTATCAGAAATATGCAGGATGTCATCATCCAAAAGTTCCACGACCCCCATCAATAGTGCGGAACTGTTGAAGAAACTACGCAGGGTCGATTCACTCTCCAGCAGTGCAGCTTCTGCCTGTTGGCGCTCTATTTCCGCTTGATGAGCTGCAATTAATCGACCAAGACTTTGAGCCATTAGTTCTACAATTTCCTGTTCGTGAGGCGGGAAATCCCTTGCTCTTACCTGGGTTGAGGAAAAATTCAGGGAGCCGTAGACTTCACCATAGACAAATATAGGAGTCCCGATATAGGACTCAAGTTTTAGAGTTTGGTAGACTGGATGAGCGTGCATCAGTGCTATCTCACCTACATGAGTATAGGCAATGGTCTTTTTTTCGCGAACAACTACAGCACAATAGGTATCTTTTAATTCAAACTCTGAGCCAGCCACTAAGCCTTCTAGATCAGACCTGACCGACAGGATAGTGTAGGAATTAAGGTGTATTTGACTAATAATTCCAGTGGGCATCCCTAAAATTTTACATCCCGTCTCCAGATAGTCAGCATACAGCAACTCAAAGTTTTGGTAATTGGTGGTATTCAGCCGATGTAGGTGTTTGAGGTTGTTACTGAAGGTTTCCAGGGCCTGAGACTTTTCCAAAAGTTGCTCGTCTGCGTGCTTGTGTTCAGTGATGTCCCGCCCTACTGCCTGGAGCTCAATCAATTCACCCTGTTCGTTAAAGATGGCACGATCGCTCCACTGCTGCCAGCGAATCTCTCCTGTGGGCATAATCACCCGGTGTTCAACCGTTTCTACCGGATTCTGGGGGCTTAGGGAAGTAATACACCGTTCTAGCCTTTTGAGATCCTCATCGGGAATCAATGGCAAAAACCGTTGCCCAATCAACTCTTGCTCTGATTTGCTGAAATAGCGACAGTAGGCACCATTGACAAAGGTAAGAGTTCCATCAGGACGGAAACGACAAATGAGTTCCGTTTGATCTTCGACAATAGCGCGATAGCGAGCCTCGCTTTGATACAATTGCTGCTGATTTTGCTGCCGCTCGGTAATATCATGGTTTAGACCAATGGTTGCTACTATATTGTCTTGCTGATCATAAAGAGGTACTACCACCGTTTCACACACCCCACACCTGCCATCTTTGCGAATAAAGTGAATCTCCCCAGACCAACGTCGGGACCTGGTCATCTCCTGGATAATCTGCTCGGTTAGAACAGCCGCCTCTTCCGGTCGGTGCAGAATCCCTGCAGTTTTACCCAATACCTCAGCTTTGGTGTAGCCGAATATTCGCGCTGAAGCGGGATTCCAATCAATTATCTTACCGGCTAAGTCCGTGATTATGATCCCATCGAAGATAGTCTCAAAAATCAGAGCCTGTCTACGCAGAACCTCTTCCGCCTGTTTGCGCTCAGTGATATCGATGCAAGAGCCAATGTAACCGGCAAAGTCCCCATTGGGGGTAAATCGGGGAGTGCCTATATCTAATATCCAACGATACTGCCCATCCTTACGTCGCAAGCGGTACTCCATGCGAAAATTTTCTCTGGCGTCGAAGGCGGATACATAGGTATTGAAGCTGTACTCATGGTCATCAGGATGCACCCCTTCAGCCCAGCCATTGCCCAATTCAAGTTCGAGGGTCTTACCGGTGAAGTTCAGCCAAAGCTGATTGAAAAACTTATAAAGTTTATCAGTGCCTGACATCCAGATCATGACTGGGGCATGATCCGCCATCATCCGGAAGCGAGCTTCACTCTCTTCAAGGCTGGCTTGCTTTTGTTTTGCTTCGGTAATGTCCCGTGCGATCGCATAAATTAAACCATCGTTAACTAAAGGATTTGCAGCCCAGGCTAACCATTTATAAGACCCATCTTGACAGCGATAGCGATTTTCGAAGTAGACAGTAGGGATGCCACTCCCCAATTGTTCCATTTCCGTCCTAGTTGGTTCTCGGTCATCGGGATGGACAAAATTGAGAAACGTGGTGCTGGTTAGTTCCGCTTCGGTGTAACCCAAGGTGCTAGAAAAGGACGGACTCAAGCGCTTAAAATAGCCATCGAAACCCGCTATACACAGCAAATCCAGGGAGAGGTCAAAAAAGCGATCGCGTTCTTGCTGGATCCGTTTCCATTCAGTAATGTCACGAGTAAAACATCGGGTATGGACGAATTTGCCATTTTTCCAGAGGACATTGGAGTTAATCAAGACATGGCGAATCGAGCCATCTTTGCACAAGAGGCTAGCTTCATAGTTTTTTAAGGTTTCTTTAGCAGTTAGTCTGGCCAGGATATCTTCAATTACCTCTTGCTCCGGGTAAAATTCAGCAATGTGGTGACCGATATACTCCTGGGCGTTGTAACCCAGCAGATCTAACTCTGCCTGATTAGCCCACAGGATGATGCCATTGCTATCCACCCAATGGAGACCAACGGAGCCATTTTCTAAAAAATTCAGGAGTTCTTGGTCAACCTGGGGTAATTCATTCTCAAGACCTTGGTTTTCTAGCTGAGGTTGCTGTAAATCCGCTAACTGTTGTTTTAGCTCCAGAAGGCTTATCAGTTGACGACTTAAGGCTTGTAATCCTGCTAACTGTTGAGGCTGAAGTTCCTTTGGAACCTGAGCCATGACCGCAAGTGTTCCCAGAGCATATCCGTCAGAGGTAATTAGGGGAACTCCAGCATAAAACCGAATATGAGGCTCAGCAGTAACTAAGGGATGAGTGGCAAACCGTTGATCAGCCAGGGTATCCTGAACTACCAATACCTCAGCTGACTCAATCCGATGGCTGGATAAAAAGGTATTTTGACTTATTGACTTTTCATAATCGCCCAGATTAGACTGACACCATTGACTGTTACTGTCAATCAGGGTAATCAGAGCCATGGGCGTTTGGCAAATTTGTGCGGCTAATGCTGTGAGATCATCAAAGGCCTGTTGAAGCTCAGGGTCAATAGTTCTTTTATAATATTTTTGGGCTGCTAGCTTTGCTGGTTCATCAGCCCCACCTCCTCGTGCCATCAATCAAATAATCTCCAAACGGGTTATCATCAGCCCTAGTTATGATCAGCTCTAGGTTTGCTGTTGCTCAACACGGGTTTTACTGATCACTGATCAGCTAGGATGAGCTTGACTTTAAGTAGCTTGACTTTAAGGATAGGTAGCATCAATTGATTGACGGCAGATGTTTCATCGCCTAGTGAGCACTAGCCCTCGACAAGGTGATTATTGCCCTTGTCAAAGAAAAAACTTCTGATTTAATATTATTTGAATAGTATTTAGGTATATTAACTGAAATTAGAGCAGCTGCTCCTAATTTTTAAAGTATTTTAAAAAAATCGAAACATGGCGCTAGGGTTGCCTATTGATTAAATCCAACCAGTAAAGATAAATAAACTATAGCGTTTCTTATCGCTATGAGGTACACAGGATTTTTTACCTCTTGCCTCTTGCCTCTGCTCTATTCCCTGCTCCCTGCTCCCTGCTCCCTGCTCCCTGCTCCCTGCTCCCTGCTCCCTGCTCCCTGCTCCCTAACACCCAGAATTTTGTACCTCATGACTATGATAAGTGCTATATATAAATATATAAATAAAGGCTTAGGCTGTTACTAATCTTAACACTCTTTGGAATTCTCAGCGAATGACTCCCCCGCCCAAGATCTCTGAAAAGCAAACCGTAGATAGTTTTTCAATCACCATCGCTCCGTTATTCCTATCAGACATCTACGCCCTTGCTGATGATCCGGCTAATGGAGCTGTGGTGATGATGAGTGGCACAGTCCGTAATCAGACTGATGGTAAACCAGTGGTAGCATTAGAGTATCAGGCTTATGAACCCATGGCATTACGGGTATTTTCCTCAATTGCTGCCCAGATTCGTGCCTCATGGTCTGATGTCAATCGGGTGGTAATCCATCATCGCATCGGTCGCTTAACTATTGGGGAAATTAGCGTGTTAGTCGCTGTTGCCTGTCCTCATCGTTCAGAAGCCTTTGCAGCTTGTAAGTATGCTATTGACACGTTGAAGCATAATGCTCCGATTTGGAAAAAAGAGCATTGGGATGATGGTTCTAGCAGTTGGGTCAGTATTGGGGCGTGTGAAGAATGAAGAATGAAGAATGAAGAATTAAGAATTAAGAATTTAGAATGAAGAATTAAGAATGCAGAATTAAGAATTTAGAATGAAGAATTAAGAATTAAGAATTAAGAATGCAGAATTAAGAATTTAGAATGAAGAATTAAGAATTAAGAATTTTACATGTTTAATTCAAAAATGCTGTTCGCCTTTGGCCTTCGGTGTAGGCTAGGTTAGCCGGTTAATGGGTTGTTCGCGTAGCGTGGCCTTTTGGCCAAGGTTGTCTGTCAGGATGCAGAATGGTGAATTCCCAATTCTAAATTCCCAATTCTAAATTCCCAATTCTACATTCAATTCTAAATTCTAAATTCCCAATTCTACATTCTTAATTCTACATTCTACATTCTATCTACTTATCGTTTTAGTGATTGAGCGATCGCTTTTTCTAGTTCCACCTTACTCAAGTTGGTGAGGATGAACACCTCTTGAAAGCTTTTACCAGACCTGGCAATCACCTTGAATCCCCCACGAATTGGCACTGATACTTTTAACTGTAATTTAGGACAGTGACTTCTTGCCCGCCCAAGCACAGCAGGGGTAATGGTTTGAATACCTGGGTAATCTGTGAGTCGTTGCAGAACTGGAATGAGACCCTGAATGTGGGTAGAGTGATTCCAAACCAGTCTGCCGTCTTTGGGTTGGCTCATAATACTATGTAGCCTCCAAGGGAGCCATGGTTAAGCCAGCACGAGAAAGCTGTTGGTGGTAGAGTTCCGCTTGTTCCTGGGGACCGACCCAAACAATGGATTGACCTTCGTTGTGAACCTGATGGGTGAGTTCCCAGGCGTGATCATTTGTCATCCCAGGGATATACTTGACCAGACAGTCGTGAACATGCTGAAATGTGTTAAAATCATCGTCTAACACAATTACCTTATAGTTGGGATAAGGCTTTCGGGTAACTTGACCAGAGCGTTCAGGAGCTTTGACTGGTGCAGCAAATGTAGCTTTATAAGCTGCTAATCTTACCATATTCGCACATAGGTTACCAGAATAATTTACAAAAAATTAAGTTTAAAGTCAAACCATTCCTTCCAGTTTACAAAAATTGAAACGCCCTGCATAGTGACCGTGAGAAATAAGGAAAATCAAAAATTGGACTAAGCCTTTAATCCCTAAGGGTTTCAACGACCTTCGCTATTCGCAATTTTTTCTTTGCCTGTAAAGCCCAATTTGCCATTTTGATTTCTGAACCGGTTAAAACCGCTTGGATTCTGTTGATATCCCTCATTCGCTGTCGCGCATTTAAATGACGTTTGATTAAATCAGGACAAAAAACCTAAAACCCCTGTCATTGTCTTGATGCAAAGCGCCAGTGGGGGTTTCCACTTCTGACTTACCAACGAAATGATTCAATGAATGCTTTACCTCTAACCCGCCCTTCCAAAACAGATCGCATTTTGGCTGTGGATGATTCCCCTGACAACTTGTTTCTACTGCAGACGCTTTTAGAAGAAGAGGGGTACGAGATTACTTTGGCAGAGAATGGTCGGGTTGCCCTAGAGAAAATAGAGATATCTCCGCCGGAGTTGGTGCTATTGGATGTGATGATGCCAGAAATGGATGGCTTTGAAGTAACCAAGCGCATCCGAAGCAATCCCAAGTTACCGTTTATACCAATTTTGTTGATCACCGCTTATGATCATCCGAGTGTGGTCCAAGGACTGGATATGGGGGCGGATGATTTTATTCGTAAACCAGTAGAAGTGGATGAATTGCTGGCTCGGGTGCGATCGCTTTTGCGCCTCAAGCATAGTGTGGATGAACGGGATGAAATTGCTCGGCAACGAGAAGATTTTGTCTCTCGGCTTACCCATGACTTGCGCACCCCCTTAGTAGCAGCAGATCGCATCCTAAACCTTATGCAGCAGGGAGCTTTGGGAGAAATTTCACCCCCAGTGCTCGAAGCCATAGTCACCATGACTCGCAGTAACCACAATTTGCTGACTATGGTGAATACGTTACTAGAAGTCTATCGCTATGAAGCCGGTCGGAAGTATTTGTCTTTCTCTGCCATCCCTGTGGAACAGGTTATTGAGGAAGTCATCCAAGAACTGTCTGCCCTAGCTCGTGATAAAAAACTGTCTTTGGACTATCAGACACCGAAGGAAGTTAACTCGATAGTGATGGGCGATCGCTTAGAACTGCACCGACTGTTCATGAATTTGCTGGGAAATGCGATTAAATTCACTGACAACGGTTCTGTGACCGTTCGTCTGAGGAATAGTCCCAAGACTAGTGAAAGTAATCAGTCGTTGGTGGTGATTGAGGTGGAAGATACTGGTTTTGGTATCTCCCCAGAAGACCAAAAAGAGTTGTTTGAACGGTTTCGCCAGGGTAGCCACAAACGCTCAGGTAGTGGTTTAGGACTATATCTTTCCAAACGAATTCTCGAAGCTCATCAAGGAACAATCAACGTTAAGTCTGAGTTGGGTAAGGGGACTTTGTTTACTGTAACATTGCCGAATCATGTTGATGCTTAACTAGACCTGCCAGAAGTCTATGGTGATTTTGAGCTATTTTTGAGAAAAGTGGGCACTGATCAGGCAAAAGGTTATGTCTAACGAGATGGGATTGAGCGATCGCTATTTTGAATTAATCGATGACATTGTCAAAACTACCCTGAAGGGGAAGATCCGTTCTAAATCCCAGGTCTATCAGATATTGGTCAAGGGGGTTACGGTTGGCACCGGGGAAATTTTTGAACGTTGCCTTGATCAGCGCTTCGATATGACTCAGGCAGAAGTAGACAATCCTAAGAGTGAATTGAAGCAAGCCAAGGCAATCCGTCAACTCAGGGCGCTTAATACCATTCGTGGTGAATGGGAACAGTGGCAGGAAGAAAACCGAGTTTCTGAAACTATCACTAGCGCTATTCAATTCATTACTACTGCTGAACCGGCTGAGCGCTTTACGGCTTTATTGCGAGTGATTGACCCCAATCAACAACCACCCCTGACCTTACAACAACTGGCGAGCCTGGCTAAACCCCTAAAGCAACAGGCACAACAAGCTTCTGAATCTGATACTGCTAAAGACCTTGGACAACTGGCCGCTGGGATTACGGCGGGTTTGGCATCTTGGCAACGCTTGGAAGATTATCTGGTCAGTTGGATTTATGACCAAAGTCGAGGCTCACTGGGATTTGAGGGTACTCCGGAACAGCGTGGCCCTTGGGGGCTGTGGGGGAAAAAGGTTAATAGCCCGTTACCCCAGTCTTTATTTGAAAGTCTAGCGCTAAATCAATCCTTCCATGAATGGGCAGATACTCAGCCGAGTTTGGAACTAGAAGCTTGGGTGGAATTGGCTGTGATTCTCCAGTGCTTGCAGCGAGGACTGGTGAATTGGTTCGATAAAATGGTATATGACTCCAAGATGGGAGCAAAGTTATCGATTTCTACCTTTATCGTATTTGCTGTCATTTGGTCTAGGTTAGCTAATGTTTTGAACCAGACAGCAATTAGTAGCAACGGAAACGCGATCGCAAATGGCTGTTTTCAGGTCTGTCTCCAAATTCTGCGCACCTTTGCCCAACGGGACTACTTCCCCCTCTACGGTGGTGTGTTTGCTAACTTTAGCGGCAACTATCTCCAAGATGCCCTGAATTACCTAGATGAACCCCTGCGGCAAGTAGACCGAACCGAGGAGAAAGCCAGGATTCTAACCTTGTTGGGTTATTCCCTTTGGTCTCAAGGAGCCTATGACCGAGCCAATAGCTTCCATCAGCAAGCCTTAGAGATTGCCCGTGAGGCTGGGGATAAACTCTGTGAAATTGCTAATTTCAATCACCTCAGTCGGATTTGTGTCGAGGAAGAGAATTATGCGGATGCCATTAACTATAGTCAACGAGCATTAATACTCGCTCGTCAAGCTGGAGACCGGTTAGGGGAAGCGAATGCTCTGGTGAATTTCGGCTACAGTGAAGTGTTTCAAGCTCAGGATAGCCAACAAGCAGAACTAGAAGTGTATGAGAGTGCTATTAACTATCTAGAACAAGGTCGATTATTGTTAGAACGATTGGGGGATTCTCCAGCAGGGAGTTATGGGGTTGGGCAAAGTAAAGCCTTGTGTTTCAGTAGTTTGGGAATTGCCCATGTCGTGGTTGAGCAGTATCAAAAAGCGATCGCATTTTTAGAACAAGGCTGGCAAGCCGCCCAATTTTCTGGGGATTTGTACTTACAAGG
>NZ_JAAHHU010000188.1:0-10153 GCF_010672095.1 Moorena sp. SIO3I6
CTCAAGGGGTGGGTTTTCACCACCATCCTACAGATAGTTAGGATTTCTGGGTTTTCCCCGCGAATCCCCCTAGTTTTACCCCTCCTGTTTCAGGAGGCTCTTCCTAGGAACGAGCCGCACTCCATTTGTCGGTGCGAATGATCTTAGTTGGTGTTTTCACAATCTCGACTGAATCGCTAATATATCACTATGTTAACCCATAGTGTTTAGACATGTCAACTCCTCTCCGTTCTTTTGCTCACACTGTTTCACTAATCAAGGTTCACATAGTGTTTGTCACTAAGTACCGCCATCCAGTGATTACTGGGGATATAGAAGAGGACATCAAAGATTTAGCCAAAAGTATCTGCGAGAAAAATGACTGCATCCTTGAAGATGCTAAGGCGGATTTGGGAACGAAAGACCATATTCATCTTTTAATCGATTTAGCTCCCAAGGTATCAATTTCCAAACTTTGCAACACCCTCAAGACAGTAACGAGTAGAGAAATTAGAAAAAGGTACGCAAAAGAATTGGCTCCCTATTACTGGGAACCAGTTTTTTGGAAAAGAGGATTTAGCGCTGTTTCCTGTGGAGGCGCTTCTCTTTCTGTACTGAAGCAGTATATAGAAAACCAAGGCTATGACGATTGATTTGCCTGCTCCTTAACCCCCACCTGGCAAGCCGAGGTGGGGGAATGCGTCGCATTTTTGTTCAACCTGATTGACACCTATTTTGTCGGACAACTGGGAACCAAACCCCTAGCAGCTATGAGTTTCACCTTTCCGGTGGTGATGACTTTAGGTAGTCTAGCCATGGGGTTGGGGGTGGGAGCATCCTCTGTGATTGCCCGTGCCATTGGAGAAGGGGATCTCCAGAAAGTGCGGCGACTGACAACAGATAGTCTAACCCTGTCTCTGCTAGTAGTAGCACTCTTTACGTTGCTGGGATTAGCCACTATCGATCCCCTATTTACCGCCTTAGGAGCTGATGCCGATTTGCTACCACTGATTCGTAGTTACATGCAGATTTGGTATTGGGGAATGATTTGTCTGGTTATCCCGATGGTGGGTAACAATGCTATCCGCGCTTCCGGCAATACTGCTATTCCCAGCGTGATAATGACCGTTGCTGCATTCGTCAATATTGCCCTCGATCCAGTATTAATCCTGGGACTGGGAGGATTTCCTCGATTAGAACTGGCAGGGGCAGCGATCGCAACAGTCATTTCCCGTGCCACCACCCTAGTTGTAGCCTTGTGGTTTCTCAACAATCGCCTCCAGATGCTTTGCTTCAACCTGCCCAAGCTGAGAGTAATTTTAGAATCTTGGAAAAAAATTCTCTATGTGGGTTTGCCTGCTGCTGGAACCAGCATGGTATCTCCCATATCTATTGGTGTGATCACTGGGTTACTAGCCAGTTACGGAACAATCGCAGTCGCAGGTTTTGGTATTGCCTCACGAGTAGAATCCTTTAGCCAGATTGTCCTAATTGCAATCTCTGCCAGCATTGGACCGTTTGTAGGGCAAAACTGGGGGGCGAAAAAGTACCTCCGTGTCCATCAAGCCTTGCGTCTAAGTTTCCTATTGTGCTTATTTTGGGGAGTGCTAGTAACAGTGATTCTTGCTCCCACAGCTCCTTGGTTAGCCTCCCTGTTTAACAGCAACCCAGAATTGACACTCCCTGGTCTAAAGACGCGGGGATTCTTGGTTCAACGACTCGGCTTGCTGAACCTGGTTTTCACCAAGAACAGTAGAGACCAAATCTCCCCGAGCGTTTGGATTTAAAATCCAAGTTCCGGTGTGCCCCACCGTACTTAAGGCTCGTTCTAAAATATTGATCGCAGCATTATGATCTCTATCTAGCAAACAACCACACTGACAGATGTGGGTTCTAGTTGACAGAGATTTCTTGACTGTTTCACCACAATTAGAACAATTTTGGCTCGTATAGGCAGGGTTAACTGCAACAGTTATCTTGCCAAACTTAGTGCCAAAATACTCCATCCATATCCGAAATTTATACCAACCGGCATCATTAATAGACTTGGAAATACAGTGGTTTTTAACCATATTATTAACCCTTAAGTTTTCATAGGCTACCAGGTCGTTAGACCGGACTACGCAACGTGCAAGTCCCTTTGCATGTTCTATGCGCTACGCGCAGGCTTCGCCAACACGCTGCCTACTTATTTTAAGGTGTGTCTTGCCAAGTTTATTAATCGCTTTTTTACGGTTAGTAGAGCCTTTCTTTTTCCGAGAAACTCGACGCTGATAGAATTTTAGACGCTTTTCTCCCTTTCGGTAAAATCGAGGGTTTGGAACAGTATTGCCATTAGAGTCAGTGTAGAAGTCTTTTAATCCAACATCTAAACCAATACTGGTTCCTGTTGGTTCAACCGACTCAATAATGTCAGTTTTAATGCAAAACTGAACATAATAACCATCGGATCGACGGACTATCCTAACCCTCTTAATTAGTTTTACATCTAAACGCCATAAGTCCCATGTTCCCTTAAGCTTGAGTTTTCCTATTCCTTTTTTGTCGCTAAAAATAATCGACTTTTTGTCTGGACATAGCTTCCAGCCTGTGGTCTTATATTCTACTGAGTGACAATGCTTCTTGAATCTAGGAAATCCCTTCTTGCCGGGAACTTTTTTCTTGCAGTTATCGTAGAAACGGGCTATCGATGACCAAGCTCGCTCAGCACTGGCTTGACGAGCCATAGAGTTCAATTCATTTGCAAAGGGAAATTGCTTGGCCAAAACAGTACAATATTTGCTGATATCTGATCTACTAACGCCTTTATTATCCATCCAATACCGAATACAGCTATTACGAACAAACTTGGCTGTTCTAATCGCTTCATCTATCGCTGAATATTGTTTTTGTTTGCCGTATGCTTTGAACTCTAAAACAATCATTAGTATCGACCTTTAGCTACTACTTTAGTATACATCGGCCAGGGTAAGATTCCGTAATTCTAGAAATATTTTTTTTCATGGCTAAAAGCGCGCTACCAACCTTCATCCCCACTTTGAAAAGACGGGAGACGGGGGACGGGGCTTTCGGTTTCTGAATCCCTCGTAATATCAAAACTGTCTTAGCCTTAAAGAAAAATTAAGTGTCTGCTGGCATGGTTCAGCTTTGAAGTAAGCGATCAGCTTTCAGGTTTCAGTTATCAGCTTTCAATTTTCAGCCATTCCCGTAGCGTGGCCAAGGCCAATGGCTGACCGCTGACCACTGACTACTGACTACTGACGGCTGATGGCACCTCAAGTAGCGTGCGCGTAGCCCATAGGCTTACCTTCTGATTTCACTGCTTCCAGCTCCCAAGCTCCCTAAAAACATGTACCTCACCTAATTGCGCTATATAAAACAAGAGTGTTCGGCAGCTTGCAAAACCTTTTGGATGTCAATACCAATGATTAATTTCTAATCCTTTTAACCGATATAGCGCTACGCGCAAGTCAGAAGTTAAAAGTCAGAAGTCAAAAGTAAGGTACGACTAGGTTTCGGAGTTTAGAAATGTCAAACATCTTAATGCGTAGTGCTATATATAGCGTTTATTATAGCAAGGAAGTACACAGTATTTTTTACCTCTTGCATTTTCCCTGCTCCCTGCTCCCTGCTCCCTGCTCCCTAAAACCCAGAACGAAAGTACATCATGAGTTTTATTATTGCTATAAACTATGATAGTTACTCAATCGTCTTACCAATAAAAAAGTTAACTACTAGTTACTTAAATATCTAACACTATTATTTGTAAATAAATGTAAATATTTTTAATTATCCATTGCATTTTTACGAGGAGTTATCTATACTATAGAAGGTAAACACCGATACTAATAACCGCGCTGAGTATGCCCGTTAATCATGACCAGCGCGGCTTTCCTCCCAACCAAGTAGGAGTTACTTCTATGATGCAAAAAAAAATCACGATCATCAATCCCGGTTTTTCAGCAAGTCACCGGATCTCCCTTGGGAATACTGAATTCTGACCTCAAAGACTGTAAGCATTTAGCTTATGGGCTATAGGCACGCTACTTGAGCGGCCATGCGGCCATTGGGTGCATCTCCTCAAAGCTGATAGGAAAGCGCACCGGACTGTTTACTCCATTGATTAAACACAACTTGGAGTTCTTCGTAATCTAAATTAATCATGACTCTTCTGATTGCTGAATAAGAAGGAACACGAGCATGCATGAATTTGAAGTCTACTAATTAATTCGGGCTCGGTGGCGTTCCACAAATCTACCCAATTGTCGATAACCTCAATAACCACTGATCATCCCCATAATGATAATTAGAAGCACTAGCCATAGAGGATGACGAAGACCATGAGGATCAAGGGTGATCAAGTATTTGCAAGAGAAACGTCGATTAAGCTTTTCTTCAGGATTTGGGTATATTATCGGAATTATGCCATTTTTTCGGGCTATTGCTTCACTATAAACCTTTTTTTTCTATAATGGAATAGCCCTGCCACTGGCGAGGGGATTGGCCAAAATACCGCCGGAAATCTCGACTAAACTGAGATGGGCTAGAGTAACCCACTTGATATGCGGCCTCAGCAACTGTAGAGCCACTCACAATAAGCCTGGATGCATCATTGAGGCGATGAAGCTTAATAAACTGAATAGGGGAATAAGTCGTGATTTCCTTGAACTTGCGGTGAAACGCTGCGCGGCTCATGCCTGCTTCCTTGGCCAACTCGTCAATCGAGATAGCTTCATGAAGATTGGCTCTCAGGAAGGTCAAGGCCCGCGATATTTTCTGCATTCCTCCACCAAATACTTGGTAAACCGAGCACCCAGCCTCGCCTCGAAGAACGGCAAACATCAGTTCTTTAAGCCTACCGTTGCCGAGTATATTGAGGGCAACAGGATCATCTAGCAATTCCAGGATGCGCTGAAGTGCCTTCGTAAATTCGTTATCCCATTTGGCCACAGTTAGCCCAGGTACTATTTCGGTACTGGAGGTGCTGGAACTGTCTATAGCTGCCATGTCAATAACAGTTTCAAACATTGTGGGAGTCTCAATGCCCAACCAAAGACCAAGTAGGGGTTTTTCCGGTGATGCCTCGATCACCTCTGCCTCTACAGGAAGAGGCAGCGTACAGCACAAGTATTGGTTCTTATCATAGATTTGCGTTGTGCCGTTCAAATATGCTCGTTTCCTACCCTGGACAATGGCGCAAATGCCAGGTTCGTATACCCCTGGCAATCGTTCCACAAGGTGACTCGTTCGAAACAGTTGTAATCCCTCAATAGGGGTATCGTTTACGCCCTCGGAACTTGCGTGACGATTAATAAGATGGACAATCTTACACATATTCATGAATCTAGGATGACTTATTTTGACTATATTGATCCTTCTCTGAGATAAATAGGCAAAAAAATGAGAGGAATAGGCTTGTTTTAGAAGATTCCAAGGGATTAATCTGCAAGTAGACGCAGAGCGCTTGGGGCACATTCTAAGGTCATAAATGCTCTGTGGAGAAGTCCTGAAAATCGTGCTGAAGACTCTGCTAATCAAACTATGTAGATAGGAATAAAACATGTTTAATCTGATCCTTAATCCCGGAAAAAACGAGATTTCCTTTAAAAGCCAGGGATATACTCTAGCGGCTAATCTATATGTTCCTAGAGACTTTGATCCTTCTAACAGCTATCCAGCTGTTATCTATTCGCCTCCCTTCAATCAGGTCAAGGAACAGAGTGGTGCGATCTATTGCCACAAGCTGGCCGAGAAGGGCTATGTTGCTTTAGCCTTCGACCACGTTGGCTATGGTGACAGTGAAGGTGAAATTCGCAACTATGAGAACGCCAACATTAAGATGGAAAGCATCCGCGATGGGATTAGTTTTCTGGGCACCTTACCCTTTGTTAATCGAGATCGCCTTTTTGGCCTTGGCATGTGCGCCAGTGGTGGCTATATGGCCCTGGTGGCAACTACGGATAAAAGGCTCAAAGCCATCGCAACCGTCTCTGGCATGATGAGTAATCAAACAAGTTATTTCAAAACGATGGACCGTGAAACTGTTTGCGCTGCCATCGCAACAGCAAATGCGGGACGGCAAAAGTTTTATGAAACGGGTAAAGTCGAATACATGGATGCCCTTGGTATGGAAAGTTTGGATCTCGACTCCCTCGACAAAAAATCAGCTCAGTATGAAGGCTATGAGTTCTACATGACCAAACGGGCTGGAGCTGAAACCTATCCTAACTACTCTCACAAGTCGCCAACTTTTCTGCTGGAAACACCAATGCTAGCTGATGCTCAGTCCTATGCACCTTATCTTTACACACCGTACATCGGTATCTACGGTGAGAAGGCATTACAGGATACTGGCTCATTGACAGTAAAATTTTATGAGGCTGCAAGCGAACCCAAAGAGCTGGTCGAGATTTCAGGTGCAAGTCATGTATCGCTCTATGACATCAATGCAGATGTAGATCGTGCTATCACAGCAATAGATACATTCTTCCAAAAACATTAAAAGCTAATTTTGCCTTGAAATTAATACTGATACCAAATCCTGTTGAGATAGGTCCCTTATTATCAATTAATATTTATGTATATCAGTCTTTTCTCAATAAGAAAGGGTTCTCTGTAAGCCGGATTTGGTATGACATGGCTGAGGGGGTGACATGAGCCATGAAAAGCTTGCTGTATAAGGCTTTGAGGCCAATTAACTCAGGAAAGATACAGTCCCAAATTAACTCTCGATTAATTGTCTTGATGCAGCCGCTCATGGGGGTTTCCCCCATGAGCGCGCTGCATCAAGAAGCGCTGTAGTCTTTTTCTTTTACTTTCAAACTTTATTCCAAGAGGTAAAGCATTGGCTAACTTTTCAATGGCTAACTCTTTTGATTGATTGTAGCATAATAACTACAATATTTACTAAAATATAATTACGATCCTTTAGTTTAAATTTTAGATGCTTTTGATATAATAAGGGTAACTAACATTTTCAACAAAAATCCGTATGGGGGCTAGTGACGAATGGATTACGTTATCAGTTTGTTTATCTACACCAGTAAACTTCACCAACTTATCAGCTGATGCCATTACTAAACTTGATGTAATCTGAGAGTTATCTTCAATTGTTAAAAGTTTTGGAAGCTATCTGTAAACTCTAAGATATTAGATCCTAAGGTGATATTATCAGCAGGTATTATTTTTTTTATTCTACTTTTTCAGTCCCAAAGAAAAGTAGATACACCCTGCGCTTAGTTAATCTCTCGAATTCTTCGATTACAGAAACTGAAGCATCAAATTCCTGAGTATCCTTTATCAAGAACAATCATTGTTTGTGACGACGATAGAATCACAATCCAATTTTATTATTTCCCCATTGGTATAAGGATATGCGCGTAGCGCATATCCTTACCGATTGATAACAAACGAATTTTCTACTCTACTATTAGTAATATCCAAGACAAAAGCCGCTTGATTGATATCAACTCCTTAGGTTTTGACAATGCGGCGTGTCCCAGCTAGACCTACAGCGAATAAGCCTAATCCCAGTAGAGTGGAGGGTTCCGGTACACTAACTGGTTTGGGGTCAGAGGGGCGGATAACTTTTATAGGGGATATTGCTGTTAGTTTACTACTGCCTTCACGATTAGACCCTACACTTTGCAGACGCACTCCAAATTTTTGCTCCTCAAACATATCGAGCGTTAAGGCTTCTGTAGCGTGAGATAGGGTAAAGCTAGTGGATTGAATATCATCAGTTCCGATACCATTGGTGCCAATCTTTAAACCAAAATCGAATGAGCCAGGGTTGCTATGACCACCACCGTTCAGATTGACACCATTGCCAAGATTGCTAGTATTGGTGACCAAACTCCCGGTTACATCATTGCCACTAACACTCAAATCATTTGAGTTCAAATTGAAAGTGTCGTTAATATCGAAGAATACCCCAGTGATGTCGGCCAAGGTATCAGTCACTTCAAAGTTAAACTTAACATCATTGCCAACTTCCTCTAAAGTAATGTTGACTGTAGCGGGATCACCGGTAAACGGAGAAATATCGAAGTCAAGAACAGCCGCTTCGGCAGAGATGGCGTTCAATGTAGAAGCAGCGATTGTTACAGTAGCAGCTGCCATTAAAGAGGGCTTGATGTTCATGAGTGGTAATCCTTAACTGTTCTTAATTATCAGGATTACAGGCTGATGTTTGCATTCAGGTTAGTTCAATGTATCCGTAGTTGATGAGTTACTGTATCACTTCCGCAGATAGCCTAGGTCTAATTCCATAATGACGATAATTCCAATAATCCCGCAAAATTTTGTTGTGGTCAAAGCAGAGATTAGATGGCACTTCCCAAGGGTGAAAAATGCCCAGATTTTTAGCATCATCAGCGGCTTTGGGTTCACCAGTTGCTGTAGCTAAAAAGACAATACTAATGGTATGCTTACGGGTATCACGATTAGGGTCGGAATACACCTGGAATTGCTCAATTAGTTCAACGTGTAAGCTGACTTCTTCCTTAGCTTCTCGCACCGCTGCTGTTTCTACCGACTCGCCGTAATCTACAAAGCCACCGGGAATTGCCCAGCCTAGGGGGGGATTCTGCCGTTCTATCAAAATAATCGGTCGATGGGGTCGGTCGATTAGTTCAATAATGATATCAACAGTGGGAGCAGGATTACGGTATTGAGTAGAAGTCATGGGTTAGATCAAATCTGGTTGAGTATTTATGATATAGCAAAGGGAGTAGGGAGTAGGGAGTAGGGAGTAGGGAGTAGGGAGTAGGGAGTAGGGAAATTCCGATCAAAAATTCTCACAATTAATATTGTGAGAAATGCGATGTGTCCGATTAGCCTGACCCAAAAACTAGAGACTAGACGGAATTTTCTCTCTCGCCTGAGTTACAATAATCCTTTATTCAGCTTCACCACTACAGACTCAACTCGCCGACGATGCTTTACTGTTAAAGCTTTACCCTCAAAGCTTTACCGTCAAATTTTAAATTTTTAGTTACCAGAGGCAGTTGACATCGGTGGTGTAACTATCCCACTGAGGGGAAGGTGCTATGTTTACGCTCATCAATGCTTTATTTGCTTTGATCATGATCGGGATTCTACTCCTGATCGGCAGGTTTCTTAAACAAAAAGTTCGGCTATTTCAATCCCTTTATCTACCAGAATCTGTTATTGCTGGGGGAGTAGCATTGTTACTCGGACCAGCAGTATTGGGTGCGATCGCATCTACCCTATCAGGTACAGATTCATTACTGGCTGGGGGTCTGTTTCCGAAAACCATGGGAATAGTTTGGTCTCAGTCTCCTGGTGTCTTTATCAATGTTGTCTTCGCCGCCTTATTTTTAGGTGAAGCGATCCCCAGTCCCATAAAAATTTGGCGCAAAGCGGCACCTCAGGTCGCATTCGGTCAAACCCTGGCCTGGGGACAATATGTGATTGGACTGCTGCTAGTTCTGTTAGTCTTGAGTCCGATATTCGGTGTCGATCCCATCGCAGGTGCATTAATCGAAATTGCCTTTGAAGGCGGTCACGGCACCGCTGCTGGCATGACCGATACCTTTAGAAAATTGGGTTTTAACGACGGTGGTGACTTGGCTCTAGGCTTGGCTACACTCGGTATTCTCTCAGGGGTGATCGCAGGTACCTGGCTAGCAAGCTGGGGCAGGCGCAAGGGCTACATCCAGGCCAGCCCTGCGACCAGCGACCTACAACAGTTTCGGGATAAAATTCAAAATACAATTCAACAGACAATTCAAGGAGAACCTACTGAAGTTAGGTTAGCCAGAGCGAGATTAATGGATGGTTTACTGATCGATCCCCTGTCATTGAACCTTGCTTTTGTAGGAGTTGCGATCGCAATCGGCTGGCTAATCCTGGCAGTGCTCAAGTTCATTGAGTCAGTGACTTGGGGAGCCGGTGGCTTTCAAGTAATTCAGTATGTGCCTCTGTTTCCGATGGCACTAATTGGTGGTTTGATTGTCCAAGTCGTAACCGTGCGTCTAGGACTGGGGTCACTAATTATTCGACCCTTGCAGGAGCGCATCTCTGGGGTAGCGTTAGATGTGGTAATTGTGACCGCATTAGCGTCGATTTCCCTAAGAGTGCTGGGAAACAACCTCCTGCCATTTTTAATTCTTGCGATCGCTGGCATCGTCTGGAACATCTGGGCATTTGT
>NZ_JAAHHU010000189.1:0-10087 GCF_010672095.1 Moorena sp. SIO3I6
CACGGATTTTGGGGGCATCCTGATAGTCTTCGATACAAAACCTAACCTCATAGTTACCGCGATAGTCGTTATATTCCATGGTGCGGATCTCTGGGGAAGGATCACTCAATATCCCTTCTGTGGCCAGTGCTGTTTCTTTTAGTACTTGCTTAATTAGGTTGGGTGGATCATCACTGTCGAAGTCAATCCTAAAGGTTTCTACATGAATCCGTTTCGGTTTGCTGTAATTGAGGACTATTTCTCCCCCAAGTACCCGATGGGGAATAATAATCATGTCCCCTGTGCGGGTTAACAGGTGAACAGCTCGCCAATTCATATCAATGACCTGACCAACTTTGTCTCCCATCTGCAACCAATCACCGACTTCAAAGGGACGAGCGAACAGTAGGGTAATGCCAGAAAAGATGCTGCCCAGAGAGTCCTGAAGTGCCAAGCCGATAACAATAGAACCCACACCCAAGGCAGTAGCTAGACCAGCGAGGTCGGCTCCCCACACTCTCGATAGCACAATGGCACCACCAAGGGCTACCAAAAAAAATCTTGACAAATCTAGGAGTAGTTTTGGGATCCGTCCTCGCCATGTATTTTCCCCAGCGGCTTCAAACAAAACCGAATTGATTAGAGACAGAGAGGCGTCTATAACAAAGAACCACACCAGGGTCTCGACAAGCTTGACAAGATTGTTATCCAGGTCTAACTCAAGCACATTCTGGATAAATAGCAGGAATACTAAGACCGGTAGGACACGGTTACGAACTAGAAAGAGTGTAGCTGCTAGAGGCTGACCGCGTCTTTGTAAACGATGAGTAATTTCTGTGAGAATAATTACCAGGAACGGAAACCCTATCCCTAAGGCTATTGCCCAGATAAACCAATCGTTTTCCCATATTACTTTGCTCATCAAAACAATCTCCTTGTCCCGTTCTTTTACGATCCCTTGAACAAGAGGGTTAACCCTCTGAAAAAGTTTTCATCCCCCACGGGATAATGCTCGCGTGGGGGTTCTTAATTTCGTGTATTATGGTAATCTGGAAATAATGTAATCAAGTATAGTTTTATCAATTACCAATTCCCCAGTACCAATTCCCGATTACCCTTGGATTTTTCACAATTGGGCAAAACTGGGCAAAGCCGATGTCTACACTGTTGAAGCTACTAATTCCTGTGCAGTTCTTAACAACCAAGCTTTCGGCTGATTTTTACCATTAGTTGTGATGTCCTCAGCCTGCTCAAAGTCGTAAATATCATGGAGACTGTTGTAGACATTTTGAGACACTAATATAGCTCCCCGTGGGCAGTAAAACATTAGCTTATTGGCAACATTTACTGTATCGCCCCAAACGTCGTATACCACTTTTTCTCGACCTACAATGCCAGCAACAATATCTCCGGAATGGATACCGATTTCAAGGTCTATATCAAATCCTCGCTCATGACTGAATCGGTGGGTCAATGCTAGTATTTCTAAGCCAAAATCTACTGCCCGTTTTTGATGGTCTAGATGTAAGATTGATAATCCACAGACTGCCATGTAATTGTCCCCAATGGTTTTAATCTTCTCTATTCCGTATTTGGCGGTGGCTTGATCGAACAGACTTACTATATCATTAAGAATGGCAATGATTTCATGGGTATCCATAGACCTAGAGAGCTTGCAGAATCCAGCAATGTCGCAGAACAAAACCGTAACATTGGAAACACTATCAGCAATGTTTGTCTCTCCCCGTTTGAGACGTTTGGCTACGGAGTCTGGAAATACACTTGTCAGTAACTTTTCATTTTCGCGATTTTTCTCCTCGACCAGTTTAGTTTGAGTGCGTAAGCTGCCAACCATTTGATTAAATGACTCAGCTAACTCCCCAAATTCGTCTTCCGAGTCTAGATTCACAACCGCATCAACTTGTCCATCCCTGACTTTTCGGGCGCTAGCAATTAAAGTTCTTACTGGTTGGACAAACACATGGGCGAGCCCCATAGCAACTAGGGTGATCAGCAGTATGAGCAAAGCAGCTGAAACCAAAACTCTCTTTTGAAAAGCGTAAACTGGGGCATAGGCTTCGGTAAGAGCCATCTGGGAGACGATCACCCACTCCAATCCGTCGATGTTTAAGGGAGCGTAGGAACTCAAAACTTCAATACCCCGATAATCATCCATAATCTGGGTGCCTTCTTGCCCAGCTAAGGCTGCTTTTACAGCTTCTGTCTTGACTGGCTGTTGAAGAATTGATGTACCGAACTGCTCGATTCGCTTCAGGATCTGTTCCTTTACACCATGTTCTCGCAAGTCTTTACTATATTTTGTCGGGTCTTGAATTAGGAAACGGGAAACTGATCGCATCAGATAATCTTCTCCGACTAGATAGATCTCTCCTGTATCCCCCAGACCATTACTCTTCCATTTACGGTAACCTGTCATGACATTGTTAATCTGATTAACCGGAAGCTGGAATGCCAAAACACCTATAAATTGGGAGCCGTCATAGATGGGAGCAGCAATAAATGCTACTGGGGCTCCAAAAGAAGGACGGTAGGAATCAAAATCAAAGATCTGCACATAATCCTTTCCCTTGGCTTTTCGGAGGTCGCCTAAGGCGAAAGCCAAGTTACTATCACTGTATGGTCCAGTAGTGAGACTGGTGCCAAAGTCAGTTTCTTTAAAAACTGAGTAGACAATCTCACCGGTTTTAGGATCAATCAGCAACATATCCCGGTAACCAAACTTTTCAACAATATTGCGAAAAATCGGGTGGTAGCGGGTGTGAATACTACTGTACTCACTCTTGTCTTCTGGATCATCTAGGAGATGTTTCTCCCCAGCTGGGTTGGGGTTAGTAGCGATGTAATAGTACTGGAGGTAACGAGCCGCAGAGGTTTCTGGTAAGTAAGATTCTAATACAGGTTTGCCGTCACTAGTTTCCGCTAGTTTGGTCAAAAATTCCTTACGGTAGTATTTCTTGAGGGTGTCCTCTAAATTAGTTGGTGTATCATTTGGTGTCCTAGATTGCTGCAGTTGGTTGTAGGCTGTCTTAAATTCCTGCATCGCCTCGACCACCATTAAGTTTTCACTTAGGGTCTGGGTTTGATAACGAATATCTTCAAAGTATGATTCTATTTGATCTGCTTTGGAAGCTCGTAGACTGGTTAACTGGTTTGATACTGTTTTGCTCAGATGAGACTGACCACTCCGATAACCGATATAAGCAGTCACGAACAGCGAGCAAGTGCTCAGAGCCAGCAACATAAATATAAGTTTTGACCTGATACTGAAATTGTTGAGAAATCCCATGAACAGCCTTCCTAAACCCGAATTGTGAATGGTGATACGTGTTACCTTGTGTTATCGTCAATTGCCTCACTCCACACCTGAGAGGCTATGGAATTTGATCTACTTTCTTCCTGCTCAGGAGTAGGTAAAGACTTCGATAACAAAACCCTTAGAATGTACGCAGTTGGAATCTTGGGTTGATATTAAGCTATGAATCGATATTATCTATGGGGGGTTAAACCCCCTAAACTGGCGATAATTGACCATAAATTGAATAGGACTTACGCAAAACTGGCCTCTAAACGCGCTTATGGTGTAGCGTTATTAACGCACCCTACAGGGATATAATGCTTTAGTTTATTTATACGTAAGAACTTAAGTTGAAAAAAGTTCGCGGCAAGCACCAGCGAACTCTCGGTCAACTAAGTATTTTTACTCGGATTATATTAGAGAATTTGCGATCGCCTTTGGCGCGGCTTCGCCGATCGCACTCGATAGTTCTTTTGTGCTACAAAATGAAGTGCGGAAAGTGGGTTCATATCAGGATGAGCAATAGCTGACTATTGGACATGGACGATCAACTTGGTCAGCTCAATGCTTACTATGGAGTAATTTTCAAATGCAATTTTGGATCTTGTGCTGCCCAACCCCCAGGGGAATTCAAACGAACCTCAAAATGTAGATGGGGTTGGTTAATGTCAGGATTTCCTGTAGTACCCACTGTCCCTAATAACTGTCCAACATTAATCTGCTGACCTGGACTGACAGTAGTACGGTTTAAGTGAGCATAGCGGGTTTGGCGTCCTCCCTCATGATTAATCACCACCAAATTGCCATAAGTATCTTGTGATCCAGCATAGGCAACGATACCGCTATCACTGGCAAAAACCTGAGTACCTTCCTGTGCCAGTAAATCTACACCAGCGTGAAACTTCTTTTCATCCTCACCAGCATCTTGCCGCCAGCCGTAATCCAGTCCTATCCGTGCCACAGTTGGTAAGGGATAATTAGTCAATCCAGTGTAGTTATCTACAGTCTGAGTT
The DNA here is from genome assembly GCF_010672095.1 of Moorena sp. SIO3I6. Taxonomy (NCBI): domain Bacteria; kingdom Bacillati; phylum Cyanobacteriota; class Cyanophyceae; order Coleofasciculales; family Coleofasciculaceae; genus Moorena; species Moorena sp. SIO3I6. The sequence goes on from NZ_JAAHHU010000189.1 coordinate 4,309, forward strand.
TCCCCTGTTGTTGTGGGAATACTTCTGTTAAGGGAATTCAACCCTGGGATAAAGGCTTGCTTAGAGGGTTTTTGACAACCATTTAACTCAAATAAAACGGCAGCACGGACACCGTAGGCGTCTGCTAAGTCTTGCCAAGTGGCATTCAATGGCACATTCACCAAGATGCCATTGAATGGCGGAATCAGAATCTCTTGACCCACTGGCATTGACTGCCGGTTTAAGGCTGGATTGAATCGAAGTAGTGTAGCCTCCTCAAGGTTGTATTGGTTGGCAATACTCTCGACGGTTTCACCTGCAACCACTTGGTGGCGAGTTAAGCGGGAGAGCACTGGCGGTGGACAGATATCCTGTATTGTTGTGTTTTGAGTTACTGTGTTTTGTGACTGTTGTACTGTTTGTACTGTCAGGGTTGTTCGCGTAGCGTGGCCTTTTGGCCAAGGTTGCAGGTTGCCTGGTTGAAGTGTGGAATTTGTGAAATTTAACTGGCTTTGCGTTCGCTGAAAGCGGGACGAAGTCCATCGCCAACCATCATCTACAGATAAAGAACCAGGATAGGAATCAGTTGTTCCCAAGTTTGAAGTAGCAACAGTTGGGGTCACTAGCCAAAAAATTGTGGAAACAATTGGGAGCCAGCGCACTAGATTCATTGTTAATGATTGAGTCATAGATCAAGACTAGGGCAGAGGTAAACGGTTTCAACTTTTAGACTTCAACCAAACAACCTAGCTTTCGGGAATGGCTATGGTTTGAACTTTCCCGGAAGGACTTTCCTCAACCCTCTAAAAGATTAAACCTTCAACTATTAAACCTTCAACTATTAAACCTTCACAGCACTCTTAAAATACTAGGAATACTATCCACTGCCTCTAGAGTCCGAATTTCATCTAGAGCCTGTCGGAAGTTCCCTTCACGCACATCATGAGTGACGACCACAATCTCTGCTAAGTTTCCTTGGAAACCAATTTGCACCACAGATTCTAAACTGACATGATGTTTGCCAAAACTGGTGCCTAAATGCCCAATTACACCAGGATGGTCTTGACTAAGGAACCGCGCATAAAAGCGGGTGACCAGGTCTGAAATAGGAGCAACAGTACAATAGTGCTGATGAGCACAACTAAGTAGAGGATGTAGTTGCTTGGCTTCCCGATCGCTTTTGAGGACAGCAGCAATGTTTAAGATATCCGACACTACCGCACTGGCTGTCGGACCAGAACCTGCACCAGGACCAGAGAAAATCACTTGTCCAATCGGTTCGCCTTCTACCACAATCCCGTTGTAAACATCATTGATACTGGCAAGGGGGTGAGTTTTGGAAACAAGGGTAGGATGTACCCTCAGCTGAATAGTTTCAGACTTTGGGTTATCCCCAGTTGCCATGGGGTCTCGCTTGGCTACAGCTAAGAGTTTAATTACAAACCCCAGTTTCTCAGCATAACCAATATCTGCTGCACTGATCTGACGAATCCCTTCACAGTGGACATCAGATAACTTAATCCGTCCTGCAAAAGCAATAGAAGCTAAAATGGCAATCTTGTCAGCGGCATCTAATCCATCCACATCAGCAGTAGGGTCAGCCTCAGCATATCCCAACCGTTGGGCATCAGCCAGAATATCGCCAAATTCTCCCCCTTCCCGTTGCATCCGGGTCAGGATGTAATTGGTAGTACCATTAACAATGCCAGTAATACTGTGAATACGGTTCACTCCCAATGCCTGTTTGAGGGGTTGAATTACTGGGATACCCCCCCCAACGGCTGCTTCTAACATGACGTAGACTCCAGCCTCTTCCGCCGCCGCAAAAATTTCATCCCCATAGCGGGAAATAACGGCTTTATTGGCAGTGACAATATGTTTACCTTCGGCAATCGCCTTGAGCATAAGCGATCGCGCTGGTTCTAATCCTCCCAGTAGCTCTACTACAATATCTATCTCTGGGTTGGTGACAATTTCTTCTAGGTCGGTTGTCATCAACTCCAGTGGTAGTTGCACTTCTCTGGGCTTATCAAGCGATCGCACTCCCACCTTGGCAATTTCTATCCCTTGCAGTAGTGGGTTACGTCCAGCTGTGTCGAGTAAAATCTTTGCTGTTCCTGTACCAACCGTCCCTAATCCTAATAAAGCAATCTTAAAAACCACAGTATTTATCCTGAATCTATTGCTTGCCAAACATGCGATCGCTGAAAGCGGGACGCAGTCCATCGCTTAAAGCGTGCAGATCGCGAATCTTTTTATTTTCTAGCCTACTTTGCGGTTGAACGCGCACGCGTGGCCTTTTGGCCAAGGTTAATCCGTTGAAGGTTAAAGGTTGTTTCCTGCAACCTGCCAACCGGGTAACCTGACAACCGGCTAACCCAGGTATAATGGTTTCAGGGTATTTATTTATTTATTTTTATTCAAACTGGTGTTATTTATTTTTTTAGTGGATAAAGGTTTCATAATTTAGATGCATTTGCCCTACCTTTATAGGTCAACAAACTAGATTCAAATTCCTTTTGTTTGAGGATCACATCTTTGGTAAACTGTTGTGTATTAAAAATACATAACAGCTTAACTGCTTACCTCACCATTGCCATTGGCATCTTTGCCGATATCCCAGCAGATTAGGTTTTGTTGGGTGCATCTCAATGGATGAAATTAAGCAAAAATTCGCGCGATAATTCCCACAATCCCCACAATCCCCACACTTCCCACACTTTCCTTTTTTTTGAAAATATGAGATACACCCGGTTTTGTTGACCTCTTTAATCTCCTCTGTGCTTGAGGCTCAAGCTGATTTCTTGTCCCGTCTTACTTCCTAGAAGACGGGGATAGCCGCGTTCGGGTTATTATTTATTTTGGTTAACTCTTACTTTACTAAACACTTAATATAATAAATGACCTCAACTCCATCAATCAAAGATAATAATCGCGTCTCCCTGACCGATATAGACATGCCTCCGACGCTGTTACTCGGACCAGGGCCATCTAATGCCCATCCCTCCATATTAACAGCCTTGGGACTGCCCCCAGTTGGTCACCTGGATCCCCGTTTCATCGCACTGATGAACGAAGTGCAAACCTTACTCCGCTACGCTTGGCAAACTGATAACCCGATGACCATTCCCATGAGTGGGACAGGTAGTGCGGCCATGGAAGCTACTCTAGCCAATGCAGTAGAACCAGGTGATGTGGTTTTAGTTGGGGTTAAGGGTTACTTTGGACACCGACTCGTGGATATGGCTGGTCGTTATGGTGCTGATGTCCGTAAACTAATCAAGCCTTGGGGGCAAGTCTTTACCCTTGATGAACTCCGAGAAGGCTTGGAAACCCATCGTCCTGCTGTCTTGGCTTTGGTTCATGCTGAAACGTCAACCGGTGCCCGTCAGCCTCTGGAGGGTGTGGCTGAGTTGTGCCGAGATTTCAATTGCTTGCTGCTGGTTGACACAGTCACCAGTTTAGGTGGGGTGCCACTGTTTATTGATGAATGGGGGATTGATCTTGCCTATAGTTGCTCCCAAAAAGGGCTTAGCTGTCCACCAGGCATTTCCCCTTTCACCATGGGAGCTCGTGCCCTCGAAAAACTCCACCAGCGTCGTACCCAAGTTGCTAATTGGTATTTGGATATATCGATGTTGAGCAAATATTGGGGTGACGAGCGCACCTACCACCACACAGCTCCAATTAATATGAATTATGCCTTGCGCGAAGCTTTGCGATTGGTTGCTCAAGAGGGACTAACCGCTTGTTGGGAAAGGCATCAAGCTAATGCTGAATTGCTTTGGGAAGGTTTGGCTGATTTGGGTCTAGAATGTCACGTGGAGCAAGAATTTCGTTTGCCTACCTTGACCACGGTTCGGATACCAGAGGGGGTAGATGGCAAGGCAGTTACCCGCAAACTGCTGGATGATTACAACATGGAAATTGGTGGCGGCTTGGGTGAATTAGCAGGTAAAGTCTGGCGCATTGGTTTAATGGGTTATAACTCTCGGCGAGAAAATGTGGAGCAAGTTTTGAGTGCTTTAAAGGAGGTTTTAGGGGATTCTAAATAAAACATAATGGCAAGGGATTGGTAAGCGATGCAGCGCGGTCTTGGGGAGGCAGCGCGGTCTTGGGGGTCTCCCCCATGAGCGACTGCCGTGGTTCCCCCCACTCGCGCTTTGCATCAAGAAGGGATGTAACAGATGGGGTGCATCTTGTTTGTTCAGAAATCTGTTCATTAGCTGATAGCTGACTGCTGATAGCTGAATCATTACCCTTGCCAAGGGGAAAAATACCACAAAGGGTGAAATGTTAAAAATTTCATAAAAACGAGAGCAAGAGGATAAAATTTTGCTCGGATGATGGAGTTTAATCATTCATCAATTTAAAAATAGGTCAATAGTCAAAAAGTCTAGTTTTTTTGACTATTTACTCGTCAAATCATTCTGAAAAAGGATTTAGGATTTTTATTCAGCATCTGTTGAGCATCAATTTATGAAAAATGCTATATTTAAAGATTAAAGATTTGATAGTAACGAGTTAAAGCAACTCAAAATGATCTATGCTATACAGGTTCAGAAATAGTTAAAGGAGAATTGATAATTGTCTCGTCGCTATTTATTTACGTCTGAATCGGTTACCGAAGGTCATCCTGACAAAGTCTGTGATCAGATTTCTGACACTATCCTAGATGCTATGCTCGCTCAAGATCACCAAAGCCGTGTTGCGGCAGAAGTGGTCGTTAACACCGGTTTGGTATTGATTACTGGTGAAATTACCTCCCAAGCCCAGGTCAATTTGATTGATTTGGCGCGGAAGAAAATTGCTGAAATCGGTTACACAGATGCCGACAATGGTTTCTCTGCCAACAGTTGCTCTGTTTTAGTTGCTCTTGATGAACAATCCCCTGATATTTCCCAAGGGGTGACTACTGCCCAGGAAAGTCGGCAGGAAATGAGTGAGGATGAACTGGATGCTATCGGTGCAGGGGACCAAGGTCTGATGTTTGGCTTTGCCTGCAACGAAACCCCAGAACTGATGCCCATGCCCATCAGCCTGGCTCATCGGGTTTCTCGCCGTCTGGCAGCTGTACGTAAAACTGGTGATTTATCTTACCTGCGTCCTGATGGCAAAACCCAAGTCAGTGTGGTTTATGAAGATGGCAAGCCGGTTGGGATTGATACGATTCTGGTTTCCACCCAACACGATGCCACTATTGGTGATATTACCGATGAGGCAGCTGTCCAGGCAAAAATTAAAGATGACTTGTGGTCAGCAGTGGTGGAACCCTGTTTCCAAGATATCGAGATTAAGCCGGATAACAACACACGCTTCCTGGTGAACCCCACAGGGAAATTTGTAGTTGGTGGTCCCCAAGGTGATGCAGGTTTAACTGGTCGCAAAATTATTGTAGACACCTATGGCGGTTACTCACGCCATGGTGGTGGTGCTTTCTCTGGCAAAGACCCCACTAAGGTAGACCGTTCCGCTGCCTATGCCTGTCGCTATGCAGCTAAGAACATTGTGGCAGCAGGTTTAGCAGACAAATGCGAAGTCCAGCTGAGTTACGCGATTGGGGTGGCTAGACCCGTGAGTATCCTTGTAGAAACCTTTGGCACTGGTAAGGTGGACGAGGAGATTTTGCTGGAATTGGTCAACAAGCATTTTGAACTGCGTCCTGCTGGAATTATCCAAACTTTCAATCTGCGCCGATTACCCGCAGAACGGGGTGGTCGTTTCTATCAAGACACAGCAGCTTATGGTCATTTCGGGCGTAGCGATTTGATTTTGCCTTGGGAAGAAACTGATAAAGCAG
>NZ_JAAHHU010000019.1:0-54871 GCF_010672095.1 Moorena sp. SIO3I6
CCTATTTTTATTTCCAGGCTCAGCAAAAAGCCCAACTCGAAGGTACTGGGTCTGTGGACGAGTCATATTTTCGTTATGACGGTCCAATTCCCCAGTCCCAGGAAACTGGTGTAGTTATGTTAGCTGACGCCTGTGAAGCGGCTCTACGCTCACTCAAAGAGGTTACTCCGGAAACGGCTCTTACGGTGGTCAATAAAATTCTCAAAGCTCGCTGGCAGGACAACCAATTAGTGGATTCTGGGCTAACCCGACAGGATTTATCAAAAATTGCCCAAGTCTTCATCAGAGTTTGGCAACAATATAATCACCAACGTATTGCTTATCCAAAGGGAGCACTTAATTGTCAGTCGTCTCCTAAATGAAGTACGAAGTCTCCAGTTTTTGTAGACAAAGAGTATTAAACAGTATAAAACACAGAATTTCAGATCTGTTCCACCTTCTTGAATCCTGTTTCTGTACAAACACTGTGCAAGTCTTTATCCCACTGATCAATGGGTAGTTGAGGTATATAGGCAAATTCAAATACAATGCCGATCCTAGGAATAGAATCCCACTCTGGTGAATTAAGCAATCGGTCATAGAAACCACCACCGTAGCCCAAACGATACCCCCGCTGGTCACAAGCCACAGCGGGGACAAGGATTAAATTCACATCCTTTGGCTCTAGGCTGGTAGAATTAGGTAATGGTTCTAAAATACCGTAATTTCCTTTTTGCAAGGGTTCGCCCGCCTTCCAGGTATGCCATAAGAGAGATTTTCCCACACATCTCGGTAGTCCCCAACAGTGCTTAGTGTCTGTAAATAGGGGACTTAGATCTGGTTCTTTTCGAAAACTGAAATAGGCTAAGACTGTTTGTGGCTGGGTCACTAGGACGCCAGATTGCAGATGGGTACAAATGCGATCGCTTTTTTGCCGCCATTCTTCTACAGACATAGACTGGCGCTTTTGAAGCAGGGATCGGCGTAGTTCTGCTTTGTTCATCTGATCTTCCCTCCGCTTTGATAGGGCGATCATATCAACAAACTATGCTGATAGTGGGTAATCATACCGAGTTGCATTTATAGGTAGTAGATAGGAGCTTGTTTACTCCCATCTCCCCATTCCGTTCAATTGAGCCCTTAAGCAATAAATAATAGGTTAAATAATAGGTTTGAGAGCAACTTGGTATCAGTAATGGGTAATTGGCAACTGGGCTTATTACCCATTACCCATTACCCATTACCTAATCTCTCCTCTAGCAGGTACCAGTTACCTCTAGTAAGCACCGTTATTTTTGGGAAAAATAATAACACCAATGGTTTTCAATATGATCCATAAATCCAGCCAAAAATTCCGGAAACTGACATAGTAAACATCAATTTGCACACGGCGGTGGTAAGGTATGTCATTGCGTCCAGAAACCTGCCATAAGCCAGTAATTCCGGGTCGAATTCTCAAGACTTTATCCATGTGACGCCCGTATTTGGGCAATTCCTCTGGCACTAACGGTCTTGGACCAACCACACTCATCTGTCCGTTGAGTACATTCCAGAACTGAGGAAACTCATCTAAGCTAGTCAGCCGTAGAAATTTTCCAATTCCAGTAATTCGAGGATCATCCTTGAGCTTGTAATTATCCTGAAATTCCTCTCGTATCTGAGGGGATTTTTCGATCATCTCTAGCAACATTTCGTCTGCATTTTCCACCATAGTTCTGAATTTCAGGCAAGCAAAAGGTTTGTAGTCTTTACCCACCCGCTCCTGAACATAAAAAATTGGTCCAGGTGAGCTGATCATAATTAGCAATGCCAGTAGCAGGTAAACGGGAAAAAACGAAATCAGAACTGATAGGGAAAAGGTAACATCAAACAGTCGCTTGGCAAAATTTCCGTCTAAGCGATAGCGAGTCAGATTCTTGTGTATACGACGTGAAGCGAGGGGCTGAAAACCTCGCTTCACGAATGCTCGCAATATCTTGACGGAGTTAAGTTGGCTTTCGGCAGTCATCTCACTCCTTCAATTCACACCACACGTCATAATCATAAAGCTACGAGACACTCGCTATAGCCCATAGCCAGCTCGGATATTTAATTTTTTACCAGAGAAATTAAAACTGGTAGTCTTGATAACACTTTTCCAGAAATGTCAGGTAGCGATCAGCAAAAATGTTGGGGGCAAATTTGGCAGCGTTTAACCGGCTCGCTTCCCGATTAAACTTTCCTGCCAAGGTCTCAAAGGTTTCCATGGCTTCAATCAAAGCCTCTGAGCTTTGGTCTGGAAACAATAGACCTGTACCACTGTCTAAATGTTGCCGAATATCTAGAACTGTTTCTAGTGCCCCACCAGCACCATAGGCAATCACCGGCGTACCACAAGCTTGGGCTTCCACCAGGGCAATGCCGAAATCCTCACAGGCAGCATAGACAAACCCTTTAGCTTTAGCCATATACTGCTCAACCACCTGATTGGGTTGAAATCCCAAAAATTTTACATTCTTGTGAGCCAAGTTGCGAATCCCTGCTAAATCTGAGCCATCACCAATCACCACTAGAGGGTATCCCAGTTGATTAAAAGCTTGAACAATTAAAGATACTTGTTTGTAACTTACTATCCGGGAAACGGTCAGATAAAAATCTTCTTTTTCTTCCTGGAAAGGAAAACGTTCAATATTAACCGGTGGGTAAATCACTTCAGCCCTACGCCGATAGCAGCGCCAGATCCGCCGTGCTGTGTGATGAGAGTTGGCAATAAAGTAATCCACCCGATTTGCTGTAATCACGTCCCACTGACGTAACCGATGAAGCAGATAGCGAGTGATCAACCCTGGAAAACCCTGTCCCATAGCACTACTGCGCAAATAATCAAACGTCAAGTCCCAGGCATAACGCATGGGCGTATGGCAGTAGCAGATATGCAGTTGTTGGGGACTAGTAAGGACACCCTTGGCAACAGCATGGGAAGAGGAGAGAATAACATCATACTCCCCTAGTTCCAGCTGTTCAATCGCTAAGGGTAGCAGCGGCAGATATTTCTGAACCCCGTTACGAGCGAAGGGTAAGTTCTGTAGGAAGGTTGTGCCAATAGAACGCTGATATAGATAACTCTGGGGATTGGTTGATTCAAAATCAATCAGGGCGTACAGGTCGGCATCAATGTGTTTGAGTATTTCTTGAACTACCAGTTCCGAGCCACCAGTTGCTTTGGGAGTCAACCACTCATGAACCAAGGCATATTTCATGAGATATCAACGGCAGATTGTTTAAATATACTAATAGCAGTACTTGACAAACGAAACATACCATAGACTTCAATGGTAAATTTACGATAGACCTAGCAGATACGGTATTTTGGGTATTGCCTAAGCAGGATATAAAAATATAGGGTTTTTCAGCTGCGCTCTAGACGGCGATTCTATAGCGCAGTCAGCCCGCCACAAGAAATCTAAACAACCTGTCTGGCAATACAGACGTCGAGGTAATAATAGGGTTTTATTAATTGTTTCAACCCCCTAGTTAGCTGAGCAATAGGTATTAATATCCGCCACTAATTTTGGTTCTGGGGTGGTGGCTTTCTGCAAATTGCTCAAGGCTTCCTCAGCAGCTGAGCGGTCTTGCTTCTTAAAAGCCTCTACAAAGTCGCGAGTCGCCTTGCTGGTATTGCGATACATCTTAATAAAACCAGCTTGATAGTCTTGGAGCTGTTCGTCCTTAACTATTATCGATTCCATGTCTTGAGATGCCCCCTCCATAGCATCAGCTGCCTGGAGCATTGCCTCGGGATCGCTTGATTCTCCACCATTAGTCAGGGTTTTAGCTTCTTCAACTGCCTGGTTCGCCACTTCAATAATCTTCTGACATTCAACTTTTTGGCCACTACAGCTAACGGTCAATAAGCTCATGAGTACACTCACCGTAACAAGGAGGAAGTACCGCGTTGGAAAATGCATTAATGCTCTCCTAATCAGTTTTGGGTACTCTCGTTGTGGTAGCATATTTTTACCATGCTGAAAAGCTTTAGCTTGAATTCCACAACACTCCACTCTTCAATGCACGGCGCTCAGAGTCAGGATAGGGTGAGCGGGTGGGTCTAGGCTGACATTGAGCAATTTATTGTCAATAAACCTGTAAATAATCCCCAAAAGTTTTGAGCGGTTTTGACAGGCGAAAGTATGGTAAAAAAGGGCTTTAGCCTTCTTGTAACCGCACAGCCGTTCGCTGACACCCCATACCCAGTCTCAATAGACAAGCTTGGTGCTTAAATCAAGGGCAAGGAAGGTCAGTGTTCCCCTGTTTCAATAGCTGCAGCAAGCTTTTGCAAGGTTTGTGTGACTTGCTCAAGCTGTTTTAGAGACTCATTTTGAGTTTCTGCCAAGGTTTGCACCGCATCACTGAGAGCAAAAAGCTGGTAGCCTTGTTGTTGAACTTGCTGCCCTTGGTTTTGTACTTGAATGACAAAGTTATCGACCCGGTCAGCTAGACGGTCTATGGTTTCGGTAGTGGCAAGCACTGCCTCTCCGATTTGTCCAACAATTAATTCCAAACGACTGATGCGGTTTTCCACCGTCAGCGACTCTTGTATGGTAGGAGTCGTGTTGTATGAAGTGTTTCCCATTTGAGCTGGTTTATCCACCGGCAACGTTTTCAATCAAACAAACATCAATATCGGCCATCAATATCGGCCATCAATATCATCGGCGCGAGGCAAACAGGCATGGAGTATGAAGTCTTGCCTAGTCTGCTATTAAATGGGGTTAGATCCAAATATCCCCTCTTAATTCGCCAAGAGTATTCTATGATTATTGGTTGAACTAGCCAAATTTCAACCCCTTTGACAGAAAACGTTTCCTAGTTTGATCGCACTCACACCAATTTCAAAGTGACGCTTTTCAGCCAATGGCAAGTATAATGCCGGTGTTAAGGCAATTCAGACTGGGGTGATTTACCTGTTGAGAGATTCCTCAAACTGAGCATGTCCCCCCAATTTGAGGGATGTATGCCTATCAAATTACCACAGTTTATCAATTAGCCGAATACGACTAGCCGGATAGGACGTTGAGTTGTCGGATCAAACTTCCACAACAAACAGCTAACGGTCAAAAACTTACAATGGTATTCACTTATGCAACTACTATTTCTAGTCCTGCTATGGGTAGTGCTTGGATTTTTGCTCGCCAAGCTGCTGCTCGAAATCATCCCTAAACAGTATTTCACCTGGCTTGGGGGGTTTTTGGTTTTTGCCATCATTGTCCTGCTGTTTTTCCGCCCAAACAATGCCCTGGTTTCACCGATATGGACAATTCTCTCACTTCCCTTTCAACCATTGGGCTTAGCACTTGTGCTGTGGTTCCTAGGAGCAATGCGAATTAAAGGTGACAATATCTCTAACCCAGGACCTACCTTGATTTGGACAGGATTTTTTGTCTTGCTTGTGGCCAGCACCCCTTTTCTATCTAATCGGCTGGCTCAACTTCTCGGGCCTGGAGTCGTTCAAAACCAACCTGCGGTTCAAATGGCGAAAACAATTGGGTGGCAGGAGGAAACCCTCACTGCATTTGTCCCCAATGGGGAATCAATTCAGCTTACTACTAATGCTAGTCCTTTCCCTAGGGACGCTGTGTTGGCTCAACTTGTTCCACCCAATCAAGCCATTGGCATCCGAGCTTTTATTCCTTCTATCGGAGCCCTTGAGCAGACTACCGGGGTAATTAACACCTTCTTTAGCAATATTTTGTTCCAACTACGAGGAGGACGAGTTACCGGCACAGAAGTTGAATCGCCGACCGCAAGAGATGTTTCTTGACATATAGAGGTGCAACTATTAGCCTTATAGCTATCTAAACCTTGTCAAACACTATTCATTGTTTTACACTGAAATAAGTTAGTAACTTGTTTAACAAGGGAACACTACCGCCCAACGAAGAACTAAAAGCTGATAAGCTGGTCGTAAGTTAAGCGACGTAAAATAATGGACTGAGTGAAGTTACAGTGCGGTTTGAGAGTAGGCCGAGAGCCTCCATCAATAAAATTAGCGCAATGCTTTTGGCATTGCTTTGTCGGCAACAACCATTAGTTTTCACGCTTTGCTATACCATCGTCCTATCTGCTTGTAAGTAGGTTTGTACAGGTTAAATGTTGCACCTGATGTTAACTACCCACATTAACCCGATCGGGTATAGTGTGGGTTTCTGGTTTAATTGGAAGTAAACCGATACCACCCTCAGCTCTCACCTTCAGTAAGGGTCGATGATTTATCCTGATCTGCGGTTCCATTGAGGGTAATTACTCCCCGAATTTTTGGTGAAAGGTTAAGCCTAAAGGAGGGGTATGGTTGAATATTGTAACCAGGACTGGAATTGTATAGTATTGTAACATGCTGAATTCCCGTCTAAAAAAACTGCTGCTTTACCTGCGCCCATACTGGCGACAGTCAGCCCTAGGTATTTTTGCCCTCCTTATTGTCAATGGACTTGGTGTTTATATCCCCTTACTGATCAGGGATACTATTGACGAGTTGAGTCAAACCCTGAGCTTCGACCAAGTCGGGAGCTTTGTGCTGCTTATTTTGATACTCACCTCATTGATGTGGGGGATTCGGATGGTTTCGCGCATCCTATTGTTTGGAGTGGGGCGCAAAGTTGAATTTGACCTGAAGCAGCGGATTTTTAAGCATTTGCTGACATTGGAACCAGCCTATTTTTCTCAGAACACGATAGGTGATTTGATTAACCGAGCCACCAGTGATGTGGATAATATTCGGCGTCTATTGGGGTTTGCAGTTTTGAGTCTGGCGAATACGGTGTTTGCCTACTGTTTGACCCTGCCGGTTATGATTGCCATTGATCCGTGGTTGACGTTCTTAGCATTGGCGGTTTATCCGTTGATGTTGATTATTGTCAAGCTATTTAGTGAGAAACTGCGCAGCCAACAACAAGAAGTCCAGGAGAAACTTTCTAACCTCAGTGAGCTGATTCAGGAAGATATGAGTGGTATCGCCATGATTAAAATCTACGCTCAGGAAGAAAACGAGCGTCGTGCGTTCCATCAGCTCAATCAGCAGCTTTTGGGAGCAAATCTCAATTTGGCAAGAACACGAAACTTTCTGTTTCCGATAGTTGAGGCTCTTACCTACCTCAGCTTACTGGTGCTTTTAAGCATTGGTCCTGGTTCCATTGAGTCCGGTGCTATTAGTATTGGTGACTTTGTGGCGCTGATTATTTACACTGAACGTTTAGTCTTCCCCACAGCACTGCTAGGGTTTACCATCACTGCTTATCAACGTGGTGAAGTGAGTATTGATCGTATTGAGTCGATTCTCTTGGCTCAGCCTCGGATTACAAATGCCCCAGATTCGGTTAGCCTGCCAACGCCAGTAAGGGGTAAGCTCAAGGCTGTCAACTTGAGTTACACTTACCCCGGCAGCAAAACTCCTGCCCTGAAAAATGTTAGCTTCACGATTAATGCAGGTGAGACAGTAGCGATTGTGGGAGCCATTGGTTGTGGAAAATCTACCCTGGCTAATGCCTTGCCTCGTTTGCTGGATATTCAAGCTAGTCAACTGTTTTTGGATGGATATGATACTACTAAGCTGCCCTTGCAGGACTTGCGGAATGCGATCGCATATGTTCCTCAAGACAGCTTCTTGTTCAGCACTAGCATTAAAAACAATATCTGCTACGGTATACCAATCAGCGAACACTCAGAGGTAGAATACGCAGCTTCGCAATCCCAAATTCACCCGGAAATTATGAATTTCCCCCAGCAGTACGAAACAATTGTTGGGGAAAGGGGAATAACCCTCTCTGGGGGGCAGCGACAACGTACTGCTTTAGCTAGAGCTCTGCTGATGGATGCACCAGTGCTGATTCTTGATGATGCCCTTTCCAGTTTGGATAATCAGACAGCAACCCAAATTCTGGACAATCTCTCGGAAGGAGTCCAGCGCAAAACTGTAATTTTTATCTCCCATCAACTTTCAGCTGCTGCCAAGGCTGACCGGATTTTGGTCATGGACGCAGGGGAAATTGTCCAAACTGGTTCTCATGGTGAACTTCTACAACAACCCGGTATTTATCGCTTTCTTTGGGAGCAGCACCAATTAGAAGAAGTATTGCAGTAGTTATTGCACTAGTTAACCTACCTAATAGCTAATAGCTTATCAACGGGACTGGCCGGATTCGAACCGGCGACCTAGCGCTTCAGATTGGTGTGAGTTTCCCCACTCTCTGGACTATACCTTCACCCTAGGTTAATACCCCTTAAGGTTAATACCCCTTAGGTGGTGGCCGTCTAGTCTCTCCACCTTCCTGCATTTAACCAAGGGCGATGACTCGCACACAGATTCAGGCTTGGCTCGGTATTGCCTTAGAGTACTGAGTAAGCTAAATACCCCTTAGGTTTCACCGAATTTGACCACATTCACTCACGGAATTTCTTCCATGGTGCCCGATTTTTCAGGAGGCGCTTGCTCTATCCAGCTGAGCCACAGCCCCAATCGCAATATACCCGTATATTATCACAAAAGCTGTTAATCAAGCATCGATAGCCATACCTAATCAGGGTTGAATACCCCCGTTAACCCAACTGGTAATAGGTAATGGGTAATCGAACCCAATTTTTACGCAGTTTGTTGGTTGACGCTCTTGCCTAGAAAAGTGGGAACTATAGAACTAATCCCGATTAGCTCCCATATTGGGGAAGAATATGTTCCGGTCATGGCTCGAATGTAGAAAATATTTCTGGTACTGGACTGGGGTTAGCTATTGTCAAAAAATGTGTCGATATCCATGGCGGGACAATTAGTCTAAACAGTGATGTCAGTGTTGGCACTACGTTTACGGTCATGCTGCCTCGTAGAGTATTAGATGCGGATCAACTGCTCAAGGTAACTGGAAAGTCCATTCCTGATTACCAATCTGGATCACATTTCCTGCACTGAGCCAAAAGGGTTGATGGGAGGTAAGCCGCTGTTGGTCCACAAAAGTACCATTGGAACTACCAACATCAATGATTTGATAGCGCACTTTATCCTGAGGCTCTGGAATTTGGAGAATTTGGGCATGGTTGCGAGAACACATCGCATCTTCTAACACTAGGGTGTTCGTGGGTTCTCTGCCAATGGTGAAAGGATTAGCAGACAAAACAATGATGGCACCGGATGAACGGTTTACTAAACGCCCCTTGCTTGGTGGGGTAGGATTGGAAAAAAGTACGGTTGGGGCAAGTACTGGTTGATCGCGAATCGGCAGACTGGGTGTGGCGGCTGATTCGTCTGGAATTGTAGCCCTAGGTACTTCCTGATTGACAATGGAGTGTTTAGAGTTAGCTTCTCCACCAGGCAGGATATTGACTTGCTGGATTGGTGGTGGGGAGAGTTCTGGGCGACCAGCATTGGCAATCTGCATTTTTAGGACGGCTTCATGTTCTGCTTCCTGTCGAGCACTCATCCCTTCGACTTGACGAATTATCCCCCGTGTGTTAGGAAAGCTGATGTCACTGACTCGCACATCTTCGATGGAAAAGCCTACGGTATAGTAAACGTCAACATGGTCGAGAACGTATTGTCGGACTTCTACTCGTCCCTGATTGGTTAACTGTTCCATCCTCAGGTGACTAATTGCTACTCCTAAACTATCTTTAACGGCACTAGTTAGGGCAGCAATGGGGTCAGATATTTCTAGGGCAACTCGTTTGGCATCTACGACTTGATACATTACATTCAAAGAGACATTGACAAGATACTGATCCCGGGATAGAAAGTCTCCCTGAGAGGTAATGGGCAAGTGCCGGAGTTTGCTGTCTACTAGGAGCAGTTCACATTTTTCTAGCCAGGGTAGGGCAAAGCTGACATGACGCCCTGGTTTCCATACCCGCACACACCGACCATTTTTGACAAATAAAGCGATATAGCCTGCCCCGATAAAGTCCATGCTCCACCCTGCCCAACGGTCTGGGGTCAGGGTTTGAATCAGTGGGGGTGAGTTACCAGACATTAGATTTTGTTTAGAGGAGTGATGGGGGTAGTGCTTTTTTTAGCATTCCGCCGACAGGATGGTCCGATGGAATGCTGCCTGATCAATAGGTAGATGAATGTGGGACAGGGATTTACTGAAACTGACTGAATCAATTATAGCGCTACGCGCAAGTCAGAAGTTAGAAGTCAGAAGTCAAAAGGCAAAAGTGGGGAGGGTGGGAAGTGTGGGGAGAGGGGGAGATGGGGAGATCTCACAGGGGTTCCCACCACAAATCATTTTTGCGATCGCGTAGCGTGACCGTAGGTCAATCGCACTTTTATAATTTATAAATTCTAATTTAGAATTAGTTCAGTCTTCAGTCTCCATTCTTCAGTCTCCATTCTTCAGTCTCCATTCTTCATTCTTCAGTCTCCATTCTTCATTCTTCATTCTCCATTCTTCATTCTTCATTCTTCATTCTTCATTTTGCCGATTCCCGATTTCTTAATAAAAAAAATTTCTAAACCCCTTGACAAAAGATTAACTTATTGATAAATTAATAGTGTCCACAAAATCAATCCATAATTTCAGATGAGTAACAATTTTCCTCCTTCCGACAACCAAAGTCCTAAACCCAAGAAAGCCAAGCTCTTTTTGATCGGTTCTCCTGAAAAGGTTCGCAAAACAATTAATGCCATTTATTCCCTTAAGTATGCGGAACCAGACGAGTGGAGCACTCCGGAGCCGACGGGAAAACCTGGTGAGGTTATGACCTTTTTGATTCGATATTTTTACGTAGATTAAGATAGGATTTTGCCAGGGTTGCCCCCTGGCAAATCAGGACTGGCGAAGGATGTTTTGTGGAGGAATATGAAGCAGCATCAAGCAAAATGAGTTGGAATGTTATTGCTTTCCAGTAGTTGCTGACTAACTCGGGAATCATGTCATAGTTGATCTGAAATTATCGATAGTTGAGTGCAGCTCAGCTGTATTTGTGGAACGTTAAAGTACAGAATTCGGTCAAGGATTGGGGTTAACCCAAACTTGACCGATTTTTTTTTAGGGAGATAGGGAGATAGTGCAGTGTGTTCGCGTAGCGTGACCTATGGTCAATGGCGAAGCGCTAGCTTTTTGGGCTAATCGCCTATCTTGTATGGTGCGTTAAAAAGTGTAGCGCACCTGTTTTGCTATCAGTAATGGGTTCGCGTAGCGGCTCGTACCGAGCATCGCGTAGCAGCTCGTACCGAGCATCGCTTTCTCAACAAACACACTGAAACGGCTACAAGTTAGGTTAAAAAAGGGTTTTGAGCTTTGAAGTGGGGTTAATGGGGTGAGTTGAGATCAAAAAATTGGTGCTAACTCGAAAAATTCCAAAATTGGGTTTTGAGATCGTCTTAAGGGTGTAGAGACAAAAGACAGAGAATAAAAACTTTGTCCAATGTCGAAACCTGAAAAGGTATTCCATCGTAAACGTCAAATCATTAAGGAAAAGAAATCCCTCATGGCAACTAACACTATCAATTCTAACTCTGTACTAGCTAATGGTTCTCAAGTAACTAGTCAGGCTAACGCTGCTTACGTCACCCACCTACCAGTTTTGAAAAAGGGAACAGCCGGTGAAGCTGTCCGCTTTCTCCAGCAGTTCTTAAATTGCTACACGGGCTATTATTTGGTTCTTGACGGACAGTTTGGCTCCCAAACAGAACAGGCAGTAAGGGATTTCCAAAGCAACTACAACTACTTCGACAAATCTAATCCTGACTACTTGATTGTAGATGGGATTGTCGGGAAAGAAACCTATCGTGCCATCGGTAATATGTTTTGCTAAAGATCCCAAATTAGTGCGTTCGCGTAGACGGTAAATCGCGAAGCGCTCTTTGGACTAATGCCTGATATTGTCGGGTGCGTTAACAACGTGTAACGCACCTTTTTTGCTATCAGTAATGGGTTCGGGTAGCGGCTCCGAGCTTTTTCCCCCAACACACTGAAACGGCTAAAAGTTAGGTTTTAAAAGGGTTTTGGGCTTTGAAATGGGTTTGAATGGCGTGAGTCGATATCAAAAAATTGGTGCTAACTCGAAAAATTCCAAAATAGGGTTTTGAGATCGTCTTAAGGGTGTAGAGACAAAAGACAGAGAATAAAAACTTTGTCCAATGTCGAAACCTGAAAAGGTATTCCATCGTAAACGTCAAATCATTAAGGAAAAGAAATCCATCATGCTAACTAACACTATCAATTCTAAATCTGCACTAGCTAATGGTTCTGCACTAGCTAATGGTTCTGCACCAGCTAATGGTTCTGCACTAGCTAATGGTTCTGAAGTAACTAGTCAGGCTAACGCTGCTTACGTCACCCACCTACCAGTTTTGAAAAAGGGAAAAGCCGGTGAAGCTGTCCGCTTTCTCCAGCAGTTATTAATTTGCTACATGGGCTATTCTTTGGTTTTTGACGGACAGTTTGGCCCCCAAACAGAACAGGCAGTAAGGAATTTCCAAAGCGACTACAACTACCAGGGCAAATCTAATCCTGACTACTTGATTGTAGATGGGATTGTCGGGAAAGAAACCTATCGTGCCATCGGTAATATGTTTTGCTAAAGATCCCGAATTAGTAGGGATATAGCACAGGGCGGTGAACTCAGCCCCTGCTCACCGCCCGTTACAATCATCTGATCACTGGTGACTGGTCACTGAATTACTCCCAACTCAACCCAAAATGCCTCGCCGCATCCTGGCAATTAAGGCGGTATCATCTGAAGAGCAGGTCATAATTCTACAATAAATTCTTGACCAAAATCAAGTCCTAAACCTAAACAATTTCAAAATATATAATATCTAACTACCGACCAAACTCCCTCAAGTTTACCTCTGAACAGCCCCCGTTAAGGGGGTTTTTTGATGCTAACAGAATCCCAGGAAGTCCCGACCGGCTATTTGGTCTATACAGCTCGTTACTGTTAGTAATTAATCCAATTTAGCCTTATCTTGTACTCTCTGTAACAAATACAAGGGCAGGGATATAGCCTCGGTTGCACCAGGGGTAAATTGTCCCTGGTGCATCTCATATTTGTAAAAAATAAGGGGCGGGGGCGCGGGAAGTGTGGGAATTTTTGCCTAATTTCATCCATTGAGATGCACCCAATTGTCCCTGACACTGAAACGGCTACAAGTTAGATGGCAAGAGGGGTTTGAGAGGTCAAGTAGGTTTAATGGGGTGAGTCGATCGACAAAAATTGGTGCTAACTCGAAAAATTCCAAAATAGGGTTTTGATATCGTCTTAAAGGTGTAGAGACAAAAGACAGAAAATAAAAACTTTGTCCAATGTCGAAACCTGACAAGGTATTCCATCGTAAACGTCAAATCATCAAGGAAAAGAAATCAATCATGGGAACTAACACTATCAATTCTAACTCTGTACTAGCTAATGGTTCTGCACTAGCTAATGGTTTGGCACTAGCTAATGGTTCTGAAGTAACTAGTCAGGCTAACGCTGCTTACGTCACCCACCTACCAGTTTTGAAAAAGGGAAAAGCCGGTCAAGCTGTCCGCTTTCTCCAGCAGTTCTTAAATTGCTACATGGGCTATTATTTGGTTATTGACGGACAGTTTGGCTCCCAAACAGAACAGGTAGTAATGAAGTTCCAAAGCGACTACAACGAAACCCTCTACGAATCTGATCCTAACCACTTGATTGTTGATGGGATTGTCAGTAAAAAAACCTATCGTGCCATCGATGATATCTTGACTCTACGGTCATGCTAAATAAACACTTTGGCAAAGGGACTGAGGCCGTGGGCCACGCGGGGCGCGTTCGGAGCAGGGGAAAGAGGCCGTATTCAGAAAATTTTGCTAGTTAAATAGCCTAAGAACCCTTGTACCGTAAGCTTTCTGAGTTTTTTAACAAAACTCGCGGAATTCCCCACCGTCTTTCACGGTGGGGATGGATAGCGAGACGAGGACTTGTTGGGAATCGTGTTAGAATAAAGTTGGTTGATGACCCACCTGACTGACTAAAAGGCTACCTTCAAGGTGTAAAAGTACTAGCAGAGCTCAGGGAAGAGACTTGCCCCGGCTGGTTAGCCATAGAGCTGTAATTCCATGGTAAGTCTGTCGTAAAAGTTATACGTCTGCGGAAGGCGGATGTCTGCCTGTGGACGCTGAGTAAGACCAATTCCAGCAGGCGCGCGCCTCCTAGGTCGGGTTCCCCGGCCTAGGGTCGCTCCTCTGGTTGAGGCATCGGCGGATGAAGCGGGAAACCTCAAAGACGAATAAGACCGTCCCTGATTTGAGTTGAGAATTGGAAGCCCCAACCTCAGCGTTCGCGTAGCGTGACCAAAGGTCAAGCAGGTTGGGGTACTTCACCTGTCGGTTTAGCATAAAAGGTACTGAAGAAGCAATATCTTTTGCTAAAGATCCCAAATTAGTGCGTTCCCGTAGCGTGACCTACGGTCAATCGCGAAGCACTGCCCTTTGGGCTAATCCCTGATCTTGTCGGGTGCGTTAACCAAGTGTAACGCACCTCTTTAACTATCAGTAATACTTTCCCATAGCAGCTCTTTGCTGAGCATCGCTTATCCTAGGGTTAACACTCCCATGGGAAAATCCACAACTAAACGCTTTGTTCGTAACCACAAAACACCTAAAAGACTATTCACCAGTTGATCTCCTCCGGGTGCATCTCATTTTTGTTGTTTGACAAGGTGGTGCGTTACGGGGCGGGCTGTCTAAACCCTGGCGCTTGAGCGGAAAATGAGGCCCCCCTAACACACCCTACGCAACTTTTTTACAAATATGAGATGCACCCTCTCCTCCTAACACTTCAACCGTAAACTCCTCTTCCTCAATAACCACCTTTCCCTCATATAGCGTTTGTATTTGAGATGTGAACATAGGATTGATATCTCAAGGGAACAGGGAACAGGGAACAGGGAACAGTAGTCAAGATATCCGAGCAGTTTTTGGTATTATGATAAATCATCAGTAAACCCTGTATCTAACAGTGCCATTACGGCAAAAATCTCTCCATCATCAGACATCAAGCCAATTTCAAAAAACAACTCTCCTCGACTATTACGGCGGTTTGCATAACTATCAGGTACACAGGATTGTTTTCCTTCTTCCCTCTTCCCTCACTTCCCCTCCTGGGAGGGGTTAGGGGTGGGTTACTCTTCCCTGCTCCCTGCTCCCTGCTCCCTGCTCCCTGCTCCCTAAAAAACCAGAACTTTGTACCTAAATGAATTGCAAACCGCTTTAAATTCACCTTGGATCATATTATACCACAAGTTCCCGTTTCATTAATTCGCATAATAATACACTTTTTACCTGGATGTTGAGAACGGTATTTTGCCAGTGCTACCTTTTCATCTTCATCGATAAAATACTCCCCACTATCAGGTTCAATAATAATAAACCAATCATAATGCTCTTGAATCAATACGGTGCGTTACATTTCATGCTTCGCACCCTACAACTTACATAACGCTCCATAAACTAGCCAATTATTCGGGTATAGATGATCAGCTTTCTCAATAACTTCAACCGCCCTTTTATTTTCACCCCTATCAGACAAAAACCGGGAATAATAACACCAGCCATGAGGATTATTTGGGTACTCCTCAGTAAACTGCTTCAATATAGCCACGCTTTTTGCCGACTCTCCTCGCAACCGATAATAGTCAGCCTGCAACTTATGAGCATCAGCGGAGTGGGGAGCCAGTTTCAATACAGCATTAACTATCTTTTTAGTCTGCTTCCCTTCCTTACCCAATACTAATTTCATCCGGCAACGATAGGCCAAGCGTCGTTTTAAAACTGAGTAATCACCAGGGGCTAACTCTTCTGCTCTACTTAACCTCAACTCTGCTGACTGAAAATCACCCAGTATTAGGAGTGCATCATAACTGTGAATCATAGCAACAATATCATCTGGCTGAAGTAACAAGATTTGCTCAAAAGCTTTCAAAGCAGCGTGAGCATGATCCAGTTCCATCTCAACCCGCCCCAATGCCAGCCAGTGAGACGGATTTTCTGGCTCAGAAGATGCGGCTGTCTCAAAGGCTTTTACTGCTTTCTCTGGCTGACGGCGACAGACCTCTATCAAACCCCGGATATGATGCCCAGTAGCAACATTACTGGATAATGGCAAAGCACTCTCATAAACCTCAATTGCCTTAGCCACCTCTCCCATCAACTGTAAAAGTTTCCCCAGTTTCAACCTTACCTGAATTAATTGAGATTGCCGCTCAATAACTTGGTCATACTCCTTAACAGCCTGCTCCCAGTTTCCACTTTCATAGAGTAAATCAGCCAATTCCAACCGTTTTTTCCATCCAGAGGGATACTGCTGCACATAGTTAGTTAAGGTTTTCAACTTCTGCTGTTTTCGGGTGGTTTTTTTATCTAATAACAGTTGTACATTTAACTCGACCTTTGAAGACTGAGATAAGGTTACCAAACAGGGGTTAGTGTTTCTAGACATATCGCTGTTATCGCATAATTTATTTTATCATTAATTTGCTCAAAATGGCACTCTTTTGTCTTCGCATTTTGAGATTTAATCACGGAGTTTTTAGTTTTAAATTCATCCCAAATCTCATCCTTGTCAATCTCTTTTAACAAGGGGTAAGAATCATCTATTCCTGATAGATACCGCTTCAACTGCTTTTCCATAATTGCTCGCCCCTTTTGAATGCGTTTGTAAACGTTATCCACCGAGAGAGCAAGTTTTTTGGCAATGTCTGGGTAGGGTATATCTTGGTAAAAATGCAGCACAAAAGGCTCTCGCAGTTGGGGAGACAGAGCCTCTATTTCACGGCGGATGTACATTCGTAACTCGCGACGGAGAATAGCTGACTCAGGAGAGTACTCACTAGAAGCTAATGTCTGGTGTTCTCCCACTGCCATTTCTTCAATGCTCTCCATACCGATTGCACCTCTCTGGCGTTTTCGATGCAGATCTACGCAGAGGTTATGAGTCATTCGAGTTAGCCATGCTTTGGGATTAGTAATTTTTTCGGCGTGGTGTGGTAGTTTCTCCCACGCCTTGATTCTGGCCAGACTTAATGCTTCTTCAGCATTGGTGCGATCGCCTCCCATCCAAGTTACGCACCGACCGTAAAGATAGTCTTGATTGACCAGCCATAACTGCCAAAAGGCAGTGCGATCGCCAAGAGATATACTTTTTAATAGATTAATCTCGTCTAATTTTGTTTCTGTTTTCATTTTTTTGAAGAAAATTGAGTGAACTCTAAGTAGTCGTACAAAATTAGGTTTAACTGTCGAGATAGGGAACAGGGAGCAGGGAGCAGGGAGCAGGGAGCAGGTAAGAGTAACCCACCCCTAACCCCTCCCAGGAGGGCAGGGCTGTTTCATTCTCGCAAAAAATAGATGGGGAGATGGGGAGATGGGGAGATGGGGAGAATTTTGGACTAATACTCGGGATTTTGGGCAAATTTATCGTTCCCTTACACCAAGGCCGTTANTTTGGTCAAAAATCCCAAACTTACATCTTTGGCGAACAATTACCAGAAGCTGAATTGAATTGGTTAGTTGAAGAAATCCGAGCTTGGTTGGATGTCAAATCTAGTGATTCATCACCAAGTCCAGAAGGTTGAAGGTTGTTCGCGTAGCGTGGCCGAAAGGCCAAGGTTGAAGGTTGTTCGCGTAGCGTGGCCGAAAGGCCAAGGTTGAAGGTTGTTCGCGTAGCGTGGCCGAAAGGCCAAGGTTGAAGGTTGAAGGTTGTTCGCGTAGCGTGGCCGAAAGGCCAAGGTTGAAGGCAAAATACAAAACCAATCAATACCGAAATTCAGCAACGCGCCCGTTGGGTAATTGGAGTTGAATGATGGTGATTTCAAATGCGATCGCACAAATTAAGGTCCCACTACCAAATGCCATGATGGCAGCAGAAACAGTGCGGTTTGGCTGCCAGAAAACCCCAACTAAGGCTCCCAATGCCAAACTCGAAGCTCCTAATATACCTTGAAAAAATGCGGCGGTTGCCATAGGCGGCTGGCTGCTTCCAATACTGCTTATTTTATAGCTCCATACAATAGCTCGATACCAAGTATAAAGTCTGAAGACAAAAAGCATGGATCCCAAAAAATTCAGCCTTGGCCTTGGCCAAGGCCAAAAGGCCACGGTACGCGAATGGCCACGCTACGGGAACATACTTCATCCTTCATCCTTTCGTTGGTAGGTCATGATGGATAGAGGAATACCCAATACTGTAGTTGCTAGTTTGGACAAGCCAAACTTAACTTTAAGGGATTTGGGTAAGTCTTGCCAGGATACTGACACAAAACCGAAACGGTTGTAAAATGCCGTCAGCCAACCCATACATTCGAGATAAAGAGGCTGAGTTGCCTCTTTGATTAGATTTTCCATCAGATAACTCCCCAAGCCCCGATTGCGCCACTTAGGTGCCACAACCAAACTCCCCAATTCTTGGGCATCGGGAAAGTTGCGCAATTGTCCACAAGCCACCACACGCCCCTCAAATTCAATCACCCGAAACTGGGTCCAACGTAACTGGGTAGGCTCTAGTTTAGCAATCAGAATTAATTTCAGAATTGCCCAGGTATCCTTAGCACAGGCAGGGCGGAAAATGCATCCTGGTGGTAACGATGGAGATGGTTTAGTCATCAGCTGTTGTAAATTGAATTTTTGTTTATGGTTGACCATCAACCGTCAACCGTCAACCGTCAACCGTCAAATCTCAACAAAAAACGACTCCACAAAAAACGACTCCACAACAGACCGTCAGCCTGTAAATTTATCAGTTACCAATTTCATAGGTCAGTTGTGATCTCCGTCAGCCCTGACCCAATAAAATTATTGCTACACTCAAAGAAAATTCTGAGTGAATGCAAGAGACTGCTCAATATTCCTGTGCCTATTGTGGTGAAACCAATTTGACCTTTGTTGATCTAAGCGCTGGTGAACAGCAATCCTATATCGAAGATTGTCAAGTGTGCTGTCGTCCAAACATTTTGTATGTAAGGGTAGATCAAGAAACTCTCGATATTGAGATTGACAGCGATTATGATGGCTAACTAAAAGGCAGATTGACCCAAGTTCACTCTTGGTAAGGATTTATCATTAGATTTGTGGCTAGCATGGTGCGTCTACCCAAGACCTTGCTACTGATAGGGACAGTGGCGAAGCTCACCCATTTGCTCAATCTTAAGGTAAATGCCCATGCCCACTCATGCACTATTATGCTCCAAGCAGTTGCTAGGGGGACTATACGTTAACGAAGACGAGGAACACTCGGTATTTCCTCTGAAACATACAGAGGTTTACGCAAAAATTACCGGTCACCTGTCACGGGTAGAGGTCACACAGACCTTTGAGAATCCGTTCAGCGAACCCTTAGAAGCGGTCTATATATTTCCACTACCGGATGAAGCGGCGGTGGATGAGATGGAGATTAAATTAAGCGATCGCATAATTGAGGGCAATATCAAAAAACGGGAAGAGGCTCAAACTATCTACGAGCAAGCTTGCAGTCAGGGGCGGACTGCGGGACTCTTAGAGCAAGAACGGGATAATATTTTTACTCAATCTCTAGCTCACATTAAACCAGGGGAGCAAATTGAGGTCACCATTCGCTATACCGATCAGCTACAGTTCCAGGGGGGTAATTATGAATTTGTCTTCCCAATGGTAGTTGGCCCCCGTTTCATACCTGGTACTCCCATTGATGAGAGTGGGGATACTGACTTCGTTCCCGATGCTTCCCGGATCACTCCACCCTTGATTCCGCCAGACATGCGCTCAGGTCATGACATTGGGGTAACCGTCGAGATTGACGCTGGAGTAGCAATTACAGAGGTTTATTCTACCTCCCATCAGATTAACATTGAACAACAGGGGCAAATCCTGCGGGTAAAACTGAGTCAGGAAGACACGATTCCCAACAAAGACCTGATTCTACGCTATGGGATTGCCAAGGAGCAAACTCAGACAACAGTACTTACCCACGCAGATCAACGGGGCAATCATTTTGCTGTGTATCTTATCCCCGCTTTGGACTATAGCACCGATGAGATTGTGCCAAAGGATGTGGTGTTCCTGATCGATACCTCTGGTTCTCAAATGGGGGATCCTCTGCTAAAGTCTCAGGAATTGATGCGTCGGTTTATTAATGGACTCAATCCGAAGGATACCTTTACCATTATTGATATTTCAGATACTGCTACCCAGCTATCTACCAAACCCTTATCGAATACCCCCCAAAACTGTAGAAAGGCGATTAACTACATCAATCAATTAAAAGCCAACGGTGGTACTTATTTACTCAAAGGTATTCGTAACTTGCTGAATTTACCGGCTGCACCAGAGGGACGACTACGGAGTATTGTACTGCTAAGTGATGGCTACATTAGCAATGAGAATCAGGTACTAGCAGAAGTACAGCAACAGCTTAAACCTGGAAATCGCATCTATAGCTTTGGTGTCGGCAGTTCTCCGAACCGCTTTCTGCTCAATCGCTTAGCTGAAATTGGACGGGGAATAGCTAGAATGGTGCGTCAGGATGAACCAACTGAAGCAGTAGCGGAACAGTTTTTCCGTCAAATTAATAACCCAGTGCTAACCAATATTCACGTTACTTGGGAAGGCCCAGGGGAAGCGATAATTTATCCCAATCCCACTCCGGATCTATTTACCCAGCAGCCTTTGGTTATCTGTGGACGCATTTCTCTGAGTCCAGAGTTCCAGGCAGAACAGTTGCAGGTTAGTAAGTTGAAGGTTAAAGGTTTGGAGAATAACCAACCCGACTCGAATGCTACAGCTGATCGCGTAGCGTGGCCTACGGCCTTAGAACTTTCAACCAAACAACATTCAACCCTAACCCCAAACCAACCTTGGCCAAAAGGCTACGCTACCCGAACAATCCCTACTGGTACTCTCAGGATTACCGGTACTAGGGCGGATGGTAGTTACTACGAGAAAAGATTTAACCTCAATTTTGATCAAGCCGACAATCCAGCCATTGCCCAGCTGTGGGGTAGAGCAAGGATTAAACACCTGATGCAGCAAATGTTGAGCTGTGAAACCAAAGCTGGGGTAGAGGCAGTGACCGCAACAGCGTTGAGTTATCAACTATTGTGCCAGTACACCGCTTTTGTTGCTGTCAGTGATCAGGTAACGGTTGCAGGAGAAAGCCACCTGATATCGATGCAAGTACCAGTAACAATACCAGAAGGAGTTAACTGGGAAGGCATGATCAAAAGTACTTTTGCTAGTGCAATTCAGGATAGACTCAGGCTACAGAAGTGGCGTTCAGGGTTGAGAGCAGGGGATAAGGGGAGCCGCAGACAAGCAGGAATTGACATCAATTCAAAACCATTTCCTCATGACCAGGGGAAAAAGGGGACACCTAAGAACTCTAAGATTAACCGATCTTTACTGTTTTCCCTCTCTGCCTTGTCTTCTCCCACCGCCTGGTCTTCTCCTATCCCAAGGTCTGTCCTACCAATAAGTGAATATAGGAAATTAGGGGTTAAAACCAAAGCTTGGATTCAACAGTCAGAGTATAGGCAAAACAGGTCCAAGGAATCTAAGCTAAGTAATGATAATGATAATCCATATGCTCCCGGTAAGGCATCAGAAATTATCCCTCAGGAGTATATTACTTCTAAGACACTTCAGGATAGGAACAATGATAATGATAATCCATATTCTGGCGATCAGGAATCAGAAATAATCACTGAGGACTATTTCGGTACTCAATCACCAGATAATTTTGAATTGACCTTGGTCTGTCCTAGATTGATTCAAAAGGTGAAGTCAGAGATATTAAGCTCAGCGGCAATCAGCCATCACAGGTTACAGTTGGTCAGAGTTAAGGGATTAGATGAAATAGGGACAACCTGTTTAACCCAACATCTGCAACGGTTGAACCTACCCCTAGGGGTAGCTGGTGAAATTGTCTTCGAGTTCCTAGTGCGTAGAGGTCGCGTGATCAGGGTGATGTGGGATGAAGCAGCCTCTACCCTGACGGAATCCCAAATGATTGATTTGATTAAGCGATCGCTTTCTTGTTGGCGAGTTCCCCAAACCTGTGTAAAGAGCGTGTGTTTAACCTTACGGATTAACGAAGGTGCAACTCAATGACATCTTGCTTAATCGTCAGATCATAATCTTGATAGAAATTGTGTCCTAGCAGTCCAATTGACAGGGATGGACTCACAGCAACCAATAGGTTGTTAGCCACAATACCTCCTGCGGCAGCGGAGGCCAAGCGACCCAGGGGTACATCTACTGTACCATTAGCTGTATCCATCGTGGCAGTTCCTTCTGGTTTCAATGCCAAAGCTTTTGCCATTTTTGGGGTAATTGTCACGACGGATGCTCCTGTATCAACCACCATTTCAAAGGTTCGTTTACCATTAAAGGTGACATCAATCACAGGAGTGTTATAGACTCGGCGTTTGATCGGGATTGTAATCACCCCTGAACTGTTTTGCTTTGATATGCCGCAAAGTTTGCCAAGGTCAATCAGATTGCCATTGGCATCCCGCATGAAACAGGCTAAATCGATTTGAGCGTTAGAAACAGCAGGAGTGAGGGTGCTGGTTGTGATTACAAATAATGTTGTTAATAGTTGGATTGGTAAATAGGGTTTCACCTGATTTATCTACTCCATAATTTTTGATTAGTACAAACTTTTAGGAAGGATTAAGGCTGAAGGATGAATCGGCACTTATCGCCTAATCCTAGATTACCCAGGGAAACTTTTAAACCAACACTACTCTTAGACAGAGTTTATAGATACACTTTAATAATAGCTAATCGGTAATAAATCAATTAGCAGATAGGGAATCGTTGTTGGCTCGTTATCGGGAAAAGTTTGGGGAGTTATGCTGATAGCTGGCACTATTACAAAAAAACTTAATAAAGAAAGTCATAACAATCGACTTTGAGTACTGAAATCGATGCAGGGCGGCTTGGGGAGCCACCGCCAGCTGCACATCGAGCATCGACCAGCCATCCCCACTGGTTCAGGGATTGCGCATTGGCGCACGCTACGCGATTGGCCGTAGGCCACGCTAAAAGCGATCGCCTTTGGTGCTCAAACAGTTGATCTAGCAATGGGCTAACTGTCTATTGTGATAGTGCGATCGCACTCAAGTGTTGCCACTATCGGTTATTCAGAACTATCTTCGACTTTGGTGTTGGACTCAGACTGCCCATTCCCTACTGCCGGTTCTGCCGATATCTCCTCAACCACAGTAGTGGACTCAGATTCCCTTGTCTCTACTGCCGGTTGTTCAGAACTATCTTCGACTTTGGTGTTGGACTCATACTCCCCGGTCTCTACTGCCGCTTCTGCCGATATCTCCTCGACCACACTAGTGGATTTAGATTCCCTTTGAGCTACCGCCGGTTGTTCAGAACTATCTTCTACCACAGTAGTGGACTCATCCTCCCTGGTCTCTACTGCCGCTTCTGCCGATATCTCCTCAACCACAGCAGTGGACTGAGATTCTTTTGGAGTTACCGCCGGTTGTTCATAACTATCTTCTACCACAGTAGTGGACTCATCCTCCCTGGTCTCTACTGCCGCTTTTGCCGCTATCTCCTCAACCACACTAGTTGAATTAGATTCCTTTGGAGCTACCGCCGGTTGTTCATAACTATCTTCTACCACAGTAGTGGACTCATCCTCCCCTGTCTCTACTCCCATTTCTGCCGATATCTCCTCAACCACACTAGTTGAATTAGATTCCTTTGGAGCTACCGCCGGTTGTTCATAACTATCTTCTACCACAGTAGTGGACTCATCCTCCCCTGTCTCTACTGCCGGTTCTGCCGATATCTCCTCAACCACACTAGTGGACTCAGATTCCCTCGGAGCTACCACAGGTTCCTCTGATGTAATGTCCAGTTCCTCTAGCGCTTCAGGTGAGGGGCTAGGGGTGACAGCGGAACGTCCGAAGAAACTGCCAAAGCGACTCCAGATGTTTAATTTTGGCTTTTCTGACGGTTCAGGTAGAGGGGTTACTGATTCAGCGCCAGTAGTTGCTTCCTCAACTGGTACTGGGGTTTCAGTGGCAGGAACCAGCTCTTCTGCTTCCAAAGTTGTTTCCACCTCAGGTAGGTTGGGCTCAACGCCAGGGGTTGCTTCCTCCAGAGTTATTGGCAGTTCACTGGGTGTTACAGATTCCTCTAGTTCTGGTATTTGCTCTGTTTCAGTAGTGTCTAATTCCCCTGGTGGTGTAGTGTCTTCTTCTGTAGTTTCTTGTTCTAGGGAAGTCGGTTCAGAGGTTAGAGGTTCTTCAACTATAGGAACAACCGAGGGTATTGGTGTTGGCTCTGGTGTTGGCTCTACTGTAGGTGAAGTAGTCAGTGATGGACTCGGAGCTGGTGTGACTTCTGGTACAGGTATTGGGGTTGGCGGTGGCTGATAGTTCGGGTCTACAATACCACCAGCTTGCTCAGCCGAGAGTTGACCTAGTACTAGCTGGGAAAGGGTGTCTTCACCGTTAGGCTGGTAGTTAATCACCTCTACTGTGTTGTTGAAAACATTCTTGACTGGGTTGCCCTGTTCATCCAGAAACTCTAACTCTACCCAGTTTTTGCCCTCTTTAAACCCTGTCAGATAAATCGATTCCCAACGGTCGAGTAGGAAACTTTGACCGTTGACAGTAACCCGAATATGCCAATCAACACTATCATCATCTAGATTGTCTTGAGCCACTAGCTGCAGAGGGGTATTACTCAAGGGCGTATTCGTCAAATAGAAGTCCAGCATAATGGGCTCGGCTCCGTAGTCGCCTTTTGGAACGCTGTAAGTTAGCAGTGGCAGGGCTGGATCTGGGTTGTTGTCGTCAGTTTTAGTAAAGATATGAAATGTGGTCTGGGCATAGGCACCTTTATTTTTGAAGCTCTCATCCCAGGGGCGAGAGGCAAATGCCCGCAAGGTATGGGTGCCAGGGGATAAATCCTCTAGGATTAGAGGTTGGTCTAGGTCATAGATGGCTTGGAAAGGTTGGTTGTCCAGGATGAGGTTCAGATGAGGACCTATACCTAGATCGGGATCTTGGAAAATTGGCAAGTCCTGAACCTGAAATTTCACTGATACTGTTGTATCTTCGAGCACCATGTCATCACCAGGTCTGACAATGATGACTTGAGGCCGGTAAGCCTCTAGGCTCTGACTAAGTTCTTGAATAGCTAGGGGTGGCCCTACTTCTGATAACTGATTAACTTGCTTGGTTTGGGAGCTGCCATCGATGCCAAACCCCTTCGATGTCTTGATGCGATCGCTTCCACAGGCCACCAGACCCCAAACTAAAATCGTTGTGATTAGGAAGAAAAAAAGTCTTTTCACCATGATTATCTGGCTGTTCCTACCCAACAAGCCATCTCCTTTGATCACCAGCCTTTAATCTTAACTTACAGGTTGACCTCTAGTCTTGCTGCTTGTCTAATGGTGTTGGTCTATGAGCGTTGGGGTTGCCTATTGGCAGGATGATCAAGTGTGTTCTCACTTTTTCCCTCTTGGTGCCCGTTCCCTTGGTTAGGGGATCTCCCCGGGGTCGCACCCCTGTTTCAAGTCTTCCGCTTTTTTATAAATATTCCGCTTCTGTATTAACCATATCCCTAGACGTTTAACCTTTGAGGGTCCTCTTTATAGATCGGGGACACTCTTTTCAAAAAATATTTAGCATTTCTTTGCAATTTGTAACATTGTGAAAAAAATATCATTGAATTCTTCTATAGTTAATTTTGATTTTTTCTGATGAGGGCTTAGACACAAACAGTGGTATATATAGTAATACCGCTAATTGAGAATAATTGACAATTGCCAAAAAAATTGTTAACTATTTTTAACTAAATTCAAAAATCCCCTGAAGCAAGACCTATTATCTTCTAAGGGAGGTATCCGTTTTGACGTAAATTCAGAACAGGTCCTTGCTGCCGTTAGAAAGCAGTGATTAGAAAAGTGCTTTCTTATCCATAAAAATAAAACTCCCCTAGGGGTATTAGTCGTTCCTTGTCTAGAGAGGAGATTCCTCATGCCACTCGAGGTCGATAAAGACCCGGTACCAGCTTCCTTTGAGAAGTGGGGTAAGCCAGGTCATTTTGATCGAACCCTAGCGAGAGGTCCCAAAACCACCACTTGGATTTGGAACCTTCACGCTAACGCTCATGATTTCGATAGTCATACCAGTGACTTAGAAGACGTTTCTCGCAAAATTTTTAGTGCACACTTCGGTCACCTAGCCGTTGTCTTTGTGTGGTTGAGCGGCATGTACTTCCATGGTGCTCGTTTTTCCAACTACGAAGCATGGCTGAGTGATCCCACTACTATTAAGCCCAGTGCTCAAGTGGTTTGGCCTGTGGTTGGTCAAGGCATTTTAAATGGCGATGTTGGTGGGGGCTTCCACGGCATCCAAATCACCTCTGGTTTCTTCCAGCTGTGGCGTGCTTCCGGTATCACCAATAGCACCCAACTGTACGCAACAGCTATTGGTGGTCTGGTAATGGCAGCCCTGATGCTATTTGCTGGCTGGTTCCACTACCACAAGAAAGCTCCGAAACTGTCATGGTTCCAGAGCGTGGAGTCGATGATGAACCACCACTTATCTGTGCTGCTGGGCTGCGGCTGCCTAAGTTGGGCAGCTCACCAGATCCATGTGTCTTTGCCCATCAACAAGCTCTTGGATTCTGGGGTGGCTCCTAGTGAGATTCCACTGCCCCATGAGTTCTTATTCAATCAGAGCTTGATGGCAGATCTTTATCCCAGTTTTGCTCAGGGCATAACCCCCTTCTTCACCCTGAACTGGGGCGTCTACTCTGACTTCCTCACCTTCCATGGTGGTCTCAATCCAGTAACCGGTGGATTGTGGTTGTCAGATACCGCTCACCATCACTTAGCTCTAGGAGTCCTATTCATCATTGCTGGCCACATGTACCGTAATACCTACGGTGTTGGTCATAGCATGAAGGAAATTCTAGAGGCTCATAAGGGTCCGTTCACTGGCGAAGGACACAAAGGTCTTTATGAAATCCTGACTACGTCTTGGCATGCCCAGCTAGCGATTAACCTAGCCATGGTAGGCTCTCTGAGCATCATTGTGGCTCATCATATGTACGCGATGCCTCCGTATCCGTACATTGCCACAGACTATGGTACTCAGCTGTCCCTATTCACCCACCATATGTGGATTGGTGCCTTCTGTATTGTGGGAGGTGCAGCCCATGGTGCTATTTTCATGGTGCGGGACTATGACCCAGCCAAGAATGTGAACAACCTATTAGACAGGGCTATCCGTCACCGGGATGCAATTATTTCTCACCTGAACTGGGTGTGTATCTGGTTGGGTTTCCATGCCTTTGGTCTGTACGTTCACAACGATACGATGCGGGCTTTGGGTCGCCCTCAGGATATGTTCTCTGATACGGCGATTCAGCTACAGCCAATCTTTGCCCAGTGGATTCAAAACATCCACAACCTAGCGCCGGGAGGAACTGCTCCCAATGCTTTGGAAACCGTTAGCTATGCCTTTGGCGGAGGCGTTGTAGCAGTAGGCGGTAAAGTGGCAATGATGCCGATTGAGCTGGGTACTGCGGACTTTATGGTTCACCATATCCATGCCTTCACCATCCATGTCACTGTACTAATTCTGCTCAAAGGGGTACTGTTTGCCCGTTCGTCACGTCTGATCCCCGATAAAGCTGAGCTAGGCTTCCGCTTCCCCTGCGATGGTCCAGGTCGTGGCGGTACCTGCCAAGTATCTGGTTGGGATCATGTGTTCCTAGGCTTGTTCTGGATGTATAACTGCATCTCTGTGGTTATTTTCCACTTCAGCTGGAAGATGCAATCTGATGTCTGGGGAACAGTATTCCCGGATGGGACTGTGTCTCACATTGCCAATGGCAACTTTGCCCAAAGTGCGATCACCATCAATGGCTGGTTACGGGACTTTTTGTGGGCACAAGCCTCAAATGTAATCACATCTTACGGCTCAGCTCTGTCGGCATACGGCATAATGTTCCTAGCTGGTCACTTCGTCTTTGCCTTTAGCCTGATGTTCCTATTTAGTGGTCGTGGGTACTGGCAAGAACTGATCGAATCCATCGTTTGGGCCCATAATAAATTGAAAGTAGCCCCATCGATTCAGCCTCGTGCTCTGAGCATCACTCAGGGTCGGGCTGTGGGGGTAGCTCACTACCTCCTGGGAGGAATCGTCGTTACCTGGTCATTCTTCCTGGCACGAATCCTGTCAGTGGGATAACTGGTTACCAGGAATCGATGCCAAACCTTGAGTGGGATACCATAACCTGTGTCTCGCCTGTCGATACCCTAAGCAACCTGGAACTTCGGTTCCAGGGAGTTAATTAACAAAAAACAATGAGCAGCATGATTGCATAAGTCTCATAGGTCAGCGAGGAGAATTTCCTTAAAGCATATGGCAACAAAATTTCCAAAATTTAGCCAGGACCTCGCTCAAGATCCGACAACACGTCGAATCTGGTACGGGATTGCCACAGCCCATGACTTTGAAAGCCATGATGGCATGACCGAGGAGAATCTATATCAAAAGATTTTTGCTTCTCACTTCGGCCATCTTGCAATCATTTTCTTGTGGACTTCTGGCACCCTGTTCCACGTCGCCTGGCAAGGTAACTTTGAAGAGTGGATTAAAGATCCTGAAACTGTCAAGCCCATCGCCCACGCGATTTGGGATCCCCAATTTGGCTCAGGGGCAATTGATGCCTTCACCCAAGCTGGTGCTTCTAACCCCGTAAATATCGCCTACTCTGGTGTTTACCACTGGTTTTACACCATTGGCATGACAACCAATAACCAACTGCATGGTGGTGCCATGTTCTTGTTATTGTTGTCATCCCTATTACTGTTTGCAGGTTGGTTGCACTTACAGCCTAAGTTCCGCCCCAGCTTGAGCTGGTTCAAGAATGCAGAGTCTAGGCTGAATCACCACTTGGCAGGTTTGTTGGGTGTTAGCTCCTTAGCTTGGGCAGGTCACTTGATTCACGTGGCTATCCCCGCATCTCGCGGACAGCACGTTGGTTGGGATAACTTCCTGAGTGTCAAACCCCATGCAGCTGGATTAGGACCTTTCTTTACCGGGAATTGGGGAGTCTATGCCCAGAACCCAGATACCGCTGGACACATCTTTGGTACCTCTGAGGGTGCAGGGACAGCGATTCTGACCTTCTTGGGTGGCTTCCATCCCCAGACTGAGTCCTTGTGGCTGACCGATATCGCCCATCACCACTTGGCGATCGCAGTGATCTTCATCATTGCCGGTCATATGTACCGCACCAACTGGGGTATTGGTCACAGCATCAAGGAGATTCATAGTGCCCACAATCCTCCGGCAGGTACTCCCTTTGGGGGCATGTTAGGTGAGGGTCACAAGGGTCTATATGACACCATCAACAACTCTCTCCACTTCCAGTTAGGGTTAGCTCTGTCCTGTTTGGCTGTGGTCTGTTCCTTGGTAGCCCATCATATGTATGCGCTGCCGTCCTATGTTTTCATAGCCAAGGATCACACCACCATGGCAGCACTGTTTACTCACCATGAGTACATTGCTGGTTTCCTGATGGTTGGAGCATTCGCTCATGGTGCCATCTTCTTTGTGCGGGATTATGACCCAGAGGCTAATAAGAATAATGTGTTAGCCCGGATGCTGGAACACAAAGAAGCTCTGATTTCTCACTTGAGCTGGGTAACTCTGTTCTTAGGTTTCCACACCTTAGGACTCTATGTCCACAACGACGTCGTGGTTGCTTTCGGCACCCCCGAGAAGCAAATCCTGGTTGAGCCAGTATTTGCTCAGTTCATCCAAGCGGCTCACGGTAAACTGCTATACGGCTTTGATACTCTGCTGTCCAATCCCGATAGCTTAGCTTCTGGCGCTGGTGCAGCTTACCTACCTGGCTGGATGGATGCCATCAACAGCGGAACTAACTCCCTGTTCCTGACCATTGGTCCTGGCGATTTCTTGGTACACCATGCGATCGCTCTAGGTCTGCACACCACCACCCTGATTCTAGTCAAGGGTGCGCTGGATGCCCGTGGTTCCAAGCTAATGCCCGATAAGAAGGACTTCGGTTATGCCTTCCCTTGTGATGGTCCTGGTCGTGGCGGTACTTGCGACATCTCTGCTTGGGATGCCTTCTACCTCGCCATGTTCTGGATGCTCAATACCCTAGGCTGGTTGACCTTCTACTGGCACTGGAAGCATCTGTGCGTCTGGCAAGGTAACTTGGCTCAGTTCAATGAGAACTCTACTTATCTCATGGGCTGGTTCCGGGATTACCTGTGGGCTAACTCTGCTCCGTTGATCAATGGTTACAGCCCGTTTGGAACGAACAACCTTTCTGTCTGGGCTTGGATGTTCCTATTGGCACACCTAGTTTGGGCAACTGGTTTCATGTTCCTGATCTCGTGGCGTGGTTACTGGCAAGAGCTAATTGAAACTTTGGTCTGGGCACACGAGCGTACTCCTCTGGCTAACTTGGTTAGCTGGAAGGATAAGCCTGTTGCGCTGTCCATCGTTCAAGCTCGTCTGGTTGGTTTAACCCACTTCACGGTTGGTTATATACTTACCTACGCGGCATTCTTGATTGCCTCGACAGCTGGTGCGTTTGGCTAATGGTTGCTGAAACTAGCTTTTTAGGTATTTGAATTGTAGGTAATTAATTGAAATCTCCTGCCTTCCGGTGGGGGATTTTTTGTTGTTTACCAAAAGGGATTGACCGTAGGTCACGCGACGCGAACGCAGATTAGGAACAGGAAAACAACCCGTGAAACCCTGATTATTGGCGTTGCTGAATAATGGAATGATTTGAAAAGTTTTGTAGAATGGGCATCTTGCCCGTTCGATATCTTGTGGAGCGGGCAGGATGCCCACTCTACTCCGATTCATTAATTGATTCAGCAACGCCTGATTATTTGCTAAGTTTTCCATCTAGTGAATAAACTTTCATGGCTTGGTAGCCCAAAAAAACTAGCGCTATATATTGCCTCAGTGATTATCATCGAAAATAATTTTGACAAAAAAAATAAAATGTCGTTTTAAAAATACAACTAGTGAATTATTTAAGTAAGCAACTATATTGCTTCGTGACTAATTAGCCCAAAATATCCTAGTTAACGTCAGTTAAAACATCAATGCCTCCCCTAGGCAAGCCAGTGGTATTAGCACAGGATTCAACAAACTAAAAAACCGGAATGAAACAAAATCAAGCCATTATTCAAGTAAAAGGATTACGACAGTATTACGATAAATTTGCTGCTGTCAATGGCATTGACTTTGAAGTGTATCCCGGCGAGATTTTTGGCTTGATAGGTACCAACGGTGCTGGTAAAACATCCACAATAAAAGCTTTAGCTGGGGTACAAAAAGTAACGTCTGGAATGATTCGGGTCATGGGACAACCACCAGCAATGGTAAGGTCATCCCTAGGATACTTAACACAACAGTTTTCACTGTATTCCGATTTGAGTGTGGAGGAAAACCTCCGTTACTACGCTAAAATGCGTCGTCTACCCGAGGAAATCTTTCAATCTCGCCGAAAGCAGTATCTCCAATGGTTAGCCCTTAAGCCTTTTGCTGATAGATTAGCAGGACATTTATCAGGGGGAATGAAGCAAAAGCTGGCTCTATGCTGTGCATTGATTACCCAGCCCCAAATTCTACTGTTGGATGAGGTCTCTACTGGTATTGATGCTGTCTTCCGCCGTGAGATTTGGAGCTTTTTAGCAAAAATTGCTCAGCAGGGAACTACTATTGTGGTGGCAACCCATTATCTAGATGAGGCAGAACGGTGCGATCGCGTTGCCTTAATCCACAACGGCACCATTCAACAAATCGGACCTCCAGAAGATTTGCGTGCCAGTATGGAATTATCTTGTTTTGAGGTGGTGCCTGAGGATCCAATGTTGGCATCGGGGCCAATTTTTGCCGCAACTGAACAGGCTTTGCAAAATGCGATCGCTAGTAACCATACTCCAGTCGTAGATCTCAAACCCCTGGGGGATCGCATGATGGTTTTTGTGAGCAAACAGGCTATCTCTGCAGAGGAGGCCATACAACAAATATTACATCTTCACCAACTGCCCTCAGCTCGGATACACCCTGCCAATCCTACCCTGGAGCATGTCATGGCCAATCATTTGCAGCGATCCTCAGGGGTAAAGACAAGTTTTCCAGGGTTGTTCTCTACAGTGTCCCAGAGATCTTCACCACCCTATAACTCAGCTTCTAATGTTAATTGGATAGTGAAGGTTGATCAGGTCAGCAAGGTTTATGGTAATTTTCAGGCCGTGCGATCGCTAAGCTTTACTATTAGTCGAGGTGAAATTTTGGGACTGCTGGGGGCCAATGGTGCTGGCAAAACGACACTAATGAAGCTCCTATGTGGTCTACTGCGTCCCAGTAGCGGAAAAATTTGCTACACATCTGAGCATTTGCTACCCTATTCACCCTCAGTAAAGCAAAGAATTGGCTACATGAGTCAGAAATTGACGTTGTATCCAGACTTAACCATCCTAGAAAATTTGTCTTTTTTTGGTCGAGCTTATGGAGTTCCTCGTCAGCAACGTAATGCTCGCATCGATTGGATACTTCAGACTTTTGGCTTAACCCAGTCCGCTAATCAACGGGTTAGAAATCTATCTGGGGGGAATAAACAGCGAGTGGCTTTCGGAGCTGCTATTCTACACGAGCCAGATATCCTGTTTCTAGATGAACCTACCAGTGGCATGGATATTCTGGTGGGACGGCAGTTCTGGCAAATTCTTCAGGGGTTTGCCCGCCAAGGTACAGCGATTGTTGTCACTACCCACTCTATGGAAGAGGCGGAATACTGTACTAATCTGCTGTTTATGCGGTTGGGAGAGCTAATTCTGCAAGGGTCTCCTGCCGCTATCAAAGCCCAGCAAACCGGTACCCTCGTCGAAATTTTGTCTGCCTCTCCCAAAAACACCCTGTATAGCTTAGAACAACAATTTGAGCCTTGGCGCATGGTATTTATGGGCGATCGCATCCAGATGATTCTGGATCAGCCGTCAAATATCTCCCAGCTACAGGATTATCTAGCTTCGGTAGAAGTTGAACCTCACCAAATCACTCCCATCCCCTTCTCCTTAGAAGCAGCGTTTCTCAACATTTCACAACATCCTAAGAAAAGGTAGCGCGATGGACAGGATTTTGGCTCAGTGCATCAAAGAACTGGCGCAATTTCGTCGCGATCGCCTAGGGGCAGCATTGATCTTTTTGTTGCCTTTAATGACCATGCTGATTTTTGGCTTTGCCATTCGCCTTGAAATTAAGGATGTACCATTAGCCGTTAGAGATTTTGACAATAGCCCCCTCAGTCGAGCCTATATTGAGCAGGTTTTTGCCACTAATCAGTTTAAGCCTGTAGCAGCTACCACAACCGATGGCATGGACTTGCTTGATCGGGGCATCGCTCAAGCAATAGTGGTTATTCCTCCCAACTTTTCACGGCAATTGAAAGGGGGAAAAATCAATGCCCTCCAGGTCATAATCGATGGCACAGATGTGAACAATGCTCGGGTCATCCAGAACAGCCTTCGTGCTACCACTCAATTTTTCTTGGAAAAACAGGGTTTCCAGACTCAGCGTCCCGATGTTTTCGCTCATACCCGTATCTGGTTTAATCCGGGGCGAAAAGAATCTCTTTT
This sequence comes from Moorena sp. SIO3I6, assembly GCF_010672095.1. Lineage (NCBI taxonomy): Bacteria > Bacillati > Cyanobacteriota > Cyanophyceae > Coleofasciculales > Coleofasciculaceae > Moorena > Moorena sp. SIO3I6. The sequence goes on from NZ_JAAHHU010000019.1 coordinate 33,625, forward strand.
TATTGTGCCGGGTGTTTATGCCGTCATTTTATTTAGTTATCCTGGTTTGATAGTAGCAATGGCGGTGGTACGGGAGAAAGAACAAGGGACGTTAGTTCAGGTCAAAGCATCAGGGATTAGTGCTTGGGAGTTTCTTCTGGGGAAGGCTTTGGCCTATGTACTGATTGCCATCGGCGAAGCGGTGCTGTTGATGGGGTTGGGGGGGTTGCTGTTTGACCTTTGGCCAGTAGCAAATCCTTGGCCGCTGCTAGTGGGCACTGGGCTGTTTTTGATGGTCAGTGTGGTTTATGGACTGGTAGTTGGCGTTTATTCCAAGCAAGCCTTGGTTGCTGTGCAGAGTGTTATGAATACTGGACTTTTAATGTCTACCTGGCTGTCAGGTTTTATTTACCCTGTGGAAAATATTCCTTGGCCACTGTCACTGGTTGCCAATGTCGTGGCAGCTCGTTACTATATTGAACTCACCCGAGATGCATTTGTAGTAGGTGTGGGCTGGCTTCGTATTGGCCATGTTATTCCTATTCTATTCCTGCTGAGAATTGGAATGTTCATGTTATCGTGGTGGCGAATTCGGCAGAGATAGAAAACCGTAATCAAACATGGCGAAGAGTAAGCTCGGATTTTTCCCAGGTCGAGGTGTTTGGGCAGTTGTTCTCAAGGAAATGACCAATATCTTCCGCGATCGCCAGCTTATTACCACAATTGTCTTGGTACCAGTGTTTTTCGTAATGTTTTACGGCTTTGCCCTTAACCCCAGTGTTGAACAGGTTAGCTTAGGGATAGTGGACTATGCCCAGTCCTCAGCCAGTCGAGAGCTGATTGCAACCCTAACGACGAGTGATGTAGTTGTTACTAGGGTGCAGACTTTGGCAGAAAAGAATTTAGTGCGATCGCTACTGGCAGGAAAAGTCAAGGTTGCCCTTGTAATTCCGCCAGAGTTTGATCGCCAACTCTCTCAAGGTAACTTAGCTGAGCTGCAAGTCCTGATTGACGGGGTTGATGCTAATCGAGTCGGTATTCTTCGGGGTTATCTCAGCCAAATCATCCGTCAGTATCGCTATCGTAATGACAATTCCCCTGAATCTTCCCTGATTAATCTACAGACAACTATTTTATATAACCCCGGACTGGTGAGCAGTTGGTATTTTGTGCCGGGGGTATTGGGGGTAATTTTGACGGCAATTAGCACTTTTGCCGCTGCCTCCACCATGACAGCAGAAAAAGACTATGGCACTTTTGAACAACTTTTGCTTACTCCCCTACTTCCTTGGGAAGTGCTTCTAGGCAAACTGCTTTCCATTGTGGGGATTATCCTAGTCATGGTGTTGATGGCAACCGGCTTTAGCCTGGTTGTCTTTGACCTACCATTTCGTGGTAGTTGGCCAATGTTTATGACTAGCACAATTGTTTATATTGTGCTGACATCTGAACTAGGACTAATCTTAGGTCTGCTAAACCAGAATATGCTACAAGCATTCCTGACCACGCTTTTTATTAATTTGCCTCTAGTGCAGTTATCTGGAGCTTACACCCCCATTGAAGCTATGCCTCCTTTGTTTCAAGGATTGACCCTTCTAGATCCACTGCACTATTACATCTTTATTCTGCGTAGTGTTATAGTAAAAGGAATTGGGTTTGAGATGTTGTGGCAACCCTTACTTTTACTGGTGATAATAGCCGTAGGATTGTTTATCTTATGCTTGTATCTTTTTAAATTGCAAAAGTATCATAATTAACCTGAAATCGGGATTGGCAAGATAGATAGATTAGCCACTTATTTTTAGTGAAATAGCATGAAAAAATTAATTATTAAACTTCTGACAGCAGGTATAAAAAATAATTATTATCAACCAACTGAAGAACTATCCTTAGAAAATGCCATTGCTCAAATTGATCACTTTTTTGGTCGCGATAGCATGTTAAAAGAATTTGATGCCGATATTACGGTTCCTTACTACACCCAGAGCGAGTTAGGTTATCGTCTCTATCATTCCGCTGAAGATGCCATTCACATGGCATTAAATTTTGATGGTGTTTTTAACGTTGATGGCTACCAAGCTCAACCTCGAATTGTCGCTGAACAAATCGATAAGCTGGGTGCAACGAACGTTCTAGAAGTGGGTTGCGGCAAAGGATTTAATAGTCTATTTTTAGCTCAGCAATTTCCCAGCGTTCAATTTGTTGGCATCGATTTAACACCGTCGCATATCGCCATAGCTAATCGCAAGGTAAGGGATTTTACCAACTTAACTTATCAAATCGGGGACTTTAATTGCTTAAATTTCCCGTCACAATCATTCGATCTGGTGTTTGCTTGCGAGTGTCTGTGTCACGCACATCAACCCCGCATCACCCTAGCTGAAATTTTCCGCATCCTCCGTCCGGGGGGAAAACTCGTTATTTTTGATGGTTATCGTCAAGCTAAACTGGAAAGTTTTTCTCAAGAGTTACAAACCTTAACTCAACTTACTGAAATTGGCATGGCAGTGCAACATGGTTTCTGTGAACTTGAAGATTGGACTGAGGTTGCCAAAAATGTGGGTTTTTCTGTGGAAACAAGAGAAGACTTAACCTTTGCCATACAACCAACTCTTTTGCGCTTGCAATCGCTGTCACTACTTTTTTTTAAATCTTATTGGCGGTCAAAAGTTTTAACTTTTTTACTGCCAAAATACCTGGTTAGAAATGCTGTCCCAGGTCTATTAATGCATTTTGCTTTTAATACTAACCAAGGTTCTTTGGGATATTATAAATTCATCTTAAACCGCACATAGGAAGGTAAAACAGCTAAAAGGCAGATAAACAGCTAGGGTACTAAAAGAATATCAAAAATAAAAGTGCTTGACAGGCTCTCACAAGAACATATTATTTACTTAATTTACCTATCTTGTATAGCAAGAAATTTCTGAGTACAGGAAGTGACAACATTTTTTCTTGCAATAGTCTTGTTCTTAGTTTCTTTTGAAAATATTTTTGGTAGAATTTTTGATAATTAATTTTAACACTTTCAATATCTTCACTCATATTAATTGCTTGGGCTAAATAAAAACCGCTAGCAATAGCATTATGAATACCTTCCCCCGTAACAGGATCTGTTAAATTTGCAGCATCACCAACCTTAAAAATATTATTTTCATAAATTTTATTGTTCCACTTAGTTGTAGCTAATGGATATACTTTTTTTCTAGTTCTAGTAACTACATTATCTAGAAACTTACCTGCAACATGATGCCTGACCACAAATTCGTCAAAGAAACGAATCAAATTAGTTCCTCTTCTCTCATAATCCTTGAGAGACAAACCAAGTCCTACATTAATCTTCAATAATTTATCATTTAAACCCACTGGAAAAATCCAAAGATATCCGTTAGATCCTAACTCTTGAGATCCTAACTCTTGTTCAAGATAAACTTGTATATTATAATGATAATAATGAGGGAATAACTCTATAGGTAAAGTCCAATATTCACGAATACCAATAACATTACATTCACCAGCAAAAATTCCACGAGCATCAACTATATAATCAAATTCGTGCTTAAAATTAGATCTAAATTGAGAAATATTAGTAACAGATTGTTGGTGATGAATACATCCAGCATCAATAGCTTTTTCGTAGATAATATTGTCAAAAATATATCTAGGAATACAAATACTCCAATCACTATATTCTTGGTGATATTCTTGGCTATAATAACTAATTATTGAAGAATTCCATAAATAATACTCTGAAGCTAATTTTTTTAAATACTCATAATCAATCCCCATTTTTGTCAATGCCCTAACTGCTTTAGCAGTGATACCATCTCCACAAGCTTTATCTCTGGGAAAAGATTCTTTATCAATTAAGGTTACATGATGACCATTTTTAGCTAGATGGTATCCTGTTGAAGAACCCGATGGACCTGCTCCTACTACCGCAATTTTTGCCATTTTAAAATTTCCTTTTACTATTTTATGGACTGAGCGCGATTTAAATTTTAACTTGAACAACTCTCACATCGGTTTAACTAAAAAGTTCTGGTCAATCATATTTACCTTTAAATTTATCAGTGAATAGATTTATTAAAAATAGTTTATAATTAAATGAATGTTTTCCTTTCCACAGAATTAGCTGATTTAATATCATGTCGGGTTGAATGCCCCTGATTAAGCCACTTTCACCTCGGGCCACCAATGATAGAATGTCAAGCCCTCAATCAACTTCTGCTGTTGGAGTAATTGGCGACATCGACGTTCGACCAAATCTTCGACCATTTCATAGCGGTCATTGGCAAGGTTAGCTAACGGTTCATTGACTAACGGCCATAACCGCTCAGCGGGCTGTAACTCAGGAGAATAGGGTGGCAGGGGTAACAGGTGAATCCCTTCTGGGACTTGCAGCTTTGTGCTCATATGCCAGCCTGCCTGGTCGAGAGGGAGAATCACTCGTTTATTTGAACCGACTCCGAAATGCTGAGAAAAATCTTCGAGCACCTGGGAGAATAGCTTGGTGTTGACTTTGGGTAAAAGCCACCAGTAAGTTTCTCCAGTTTGGGGTTGGACTAAACCATACAACCACAACCATTCTCGCTTCCAGTTAACTTTGCCTATGGGCGGAACCCCTGCTTCCACCCAGATGCGACGGGTCAGTGGTTGCAAGCCAATACGATGTTCATCCTCGGCCTTTTTCTCGACGGTAGCGTCGGGATACTCCTGTTGCACCCTCTTTACCTCGGCGGCCAGCTTTTTTTTCCACTCCTCCTGAGTTTTCCAATCTGCCTGTTGATGTTCCGGACGAGGTACTCTCAAGCGGAATTCCATTTGTTTGAGATACACCCACCCTTGTTGACGACTCACACAGATGCCAAAGGCTTCGTGCAGGTAATCAGTGACGCCAGCGTCCATGACCCAGACCGACCTCCGGAGCAGGTCCGCGTAAGGCTTCGAGCAATTGGGCTTGTTGTACATCATTGAGTTTCGGTACACCTCCTCGATTGTGACGGCGTAAATCACGCACACGCTTCTACTCCGAGGCGGTTGTAGCTGCGCACCAGCTCATAAATCCAGTCCCGACTATAGCCAGTTACTGCTACCACTTCCTCGGTGGGTAGGCCAAGGGCGAGTAACCAGATGATTTGATAGTGTGAGCGCTCAATCCCATCAGTTGTCTGACGGTAACGTTGTTCTAATTGATCAATGGTCAGATGCGGGATGATACTGATTCGTTTGGGCATAGTGGCTTTGAGCGTACGCAACTCTTCTATATTAGGTGCATTTAAGCTGACATGATATAAGACATCTATTATTTTAAACCAACGGGAATGGCTGTGCAAAATATGACGGTAGGGGATAGTGGTTTCTGATATCATATCCACTGAAGAGGAAGTCCAAAACTTGGGAAACCAGCGATGGAGTGTGCGATCAAACACGTGCTTCAGCAACATTAGACCTACTAGATAAATATTTAAAGGAAACAGGCTATGGCTTATTTGCTCTAGGGCGATCATATCGGGGCGACGGCATTGGGTATATTGAGGGATAGCTTGGGTTAAGTTATCATCATATTCATCTAGCAGTTGGTTAAACACTAGACCATCTTCGAGAGCCGCACTACATCCCTGGCCTATAATGGCTGAAACGGCGTGAGCAGCATCTCCAACTAGCAAAACACTATTGCCAAAGTGGTAGCGACTACACCTCACCGTTGTTGTTTCGAAGAAAGGCTTCTGGGCAAAAGCCTCGGCTTCTTCGGGTGATATCAACTGCCTGAAATCCCCCATATACTTTCTGAAGAAGGTTAAAACCTCTGAACCCGATGAGATATTGGCTAAACGATTATACCATCGAGCAAAGCAAACTATACCGTTGTAATTTCCATTAGGTGTAGGCCAAAACAGAAGACTTCCAGACGATCCCAAAGAATACAAATGAACACTATCCCTATTTAATGTCAACTCAGGGTGATTTTCAGGACAGCGCAGCGTTAAAGTTTTAAGCTCAATCTGACTTTTGCCGAGCTTGACCTCAAGACCGGTTGTATGCTGTAGTATATTTCTGACTTTAGACCGTAGCCCATCAGCTCCAATCAAAAGATCGTAGGCTTTGCATGGTTGATAGCCTGAAGCTGATTGAAAAACAGCCGATTTTGCTTCTAGATCGACAGCTATACATTCGTGCTGGAAGTGTATCTTTAGGCGACTAGCATCATAGCGTTTGGTCAAGGTTTCTAAAAGAAGATTGGTGAGGACATTGCGCTCGATCAGGAGTCGAGGTTGTTTTCGAGAAATAGATTGAACGACTCCACGGGAATTATGGATTTCTTGTCCCAAAGCCATTGTTCCCCGTTCTATTGCCAAGGACTCTAAACCAACTTCACGAAGGGCGGCTCGTCCTCGAAACCCTAGGGAAATAATGTGGGAGCGAGCAGTTGACAGAGGATTAAGTCTTGGATCAGGGCGTTTGTCATATAGCTCGACACAATATTTACTATCACGTTGCAACAAATAGTGAGCCATTAATAGTCCGCAGGGTCCAGCACCAACAATGATTACAGTTTTCATAAAGTCCATTTTCTAAATTCATCTAAACCCATTAGTATCTAGGATTTAAAGGGATCTAAAGATTGCATTGCTGTCGTCTGCAATTCGTTAGATACATCACTATCTAGCGTTTATCGGAATCATGAGGTACAGCCCTCAATACCCAAACCCCTATACAAAGCTGGGTAGATGGTTAGGAATTGTCCCTCACCAACTTGATAAACGCTATATTCCATAAAATATCTGAGTTAAACATTGATATCCGTCAGTTAAACTATTGACTATTATCTTATATATTTGTCATTCCCTCAAATCTCTCATCTGTATTTTTACTGTATTCGATTCAGTAATAATTTCGGCATCGGCTGGCATCCCTGGTTTAGCAAACCCCCCAGGATTATCAATAGTGATTTTAATCCCAAAGACTTGTCTCACCCGATCTTCCCGAAAATAGATATTCTCCGGAGTAAAGGATGCTTGACTATCAATAGTAGTCACTGTAGCACTTAAAGGTTGATATGGGTATGAATCAAGAAATACCTTAGCTTTCTGTCCTACTCGAATTTTGCCAATATCTCCTTCAGGAATGTATCCTCGTAGATAAACATTGTTGGGATCGATCACCGTTAAGAGTGTTTGACCAGCACTAACTATTTCTCCCGGTTCAACTAGACGAGTAATAACCACACCATCAATGGGACTGGCAATTTTCAGATCACTTATTTTGCTTTTAATCTCTTGTTGGAAAGCTTTGGCAATCTCAACTTCAGCTTGAACCATAGCCAGTTGTAAACGAGCCTGGGCTAACTGAGTTTGTAATCTGCTCAGTTGAGCGTTGATAATCTCTGGGTTGAGAGTAGAGGTTTGGGCTTGTACTAACTGACCCTGTGCTACATTTACTAATTTACCGATGGCATTAACTGATGCTTGACTTGCTTTAACAGTTGCTTGGGCTTTTTCAAACGTTGTCTGAGTTTGGTCAAATCGTTGTTTGCTTATGGCTCCCTGTTCCACCAATTGAGCAAAGCGATCGCGATTAGCTTTTGCTAAGTTTAATTCAGATTGAGCTTCTTCTAACTTAGCAAACGCTTGATTAAGTTGAGCAATATTAGCTGCAACTGATGCCTCAGCTTGTAAGACTTGACCTCTGGTATCTTCTTGTGCTTTTTTGAGATTTAGCTGCACCTCCAGAATCTGACTTTCGACTAAATTGATTTGCAGACGGGCTTTAAGTTCCTGTTGCTGAGCAGAAACTAAACGAGCAGTAGCACCTTTTAACTGAGCTTGAATTTCTTGATCGTCAAGCCGCACAATGTTCTGATCTTTGTTTACTTCTTTCCCTTCCTGCACAGCTACAAAATTAACTCTACCTCCAACTTTCGTCCCAATATCAGTTTCGTCCCCCTCAATCCGACCACTTAGTGGGATTGTTCTATCTTGGGATGTTGATACAAAATACTTGCTTGACACAGCTATCCCAGCTAGGATTAAACCCAATAGGCTCAGTAGTAAAGGATAAATTTGCCGCTTCGGCTTGATAGTTTCCTGATTTTTGGCATTTTCTTGATGATCTAAAAATAGAGATTTATCCATAAAGACTTATTTTTTTTGTTTCTCATAAATACATCGGGGCTAAAATCCTAACTTATTGATAAAATTTCCAAGCAAGCCCCTCCTCCATGGGAGAAGCAAGACCTTTAGCCTTGAACGTTAACATGTCTGACAAGTTTCGTATCAGTCACCCTAGTAGGGGGCTAATGGTGCTTGTTTAACCGATCCTATTGAAAATTTTAACCTTCTGCTTTCTAGGGCACCAGACCTAAGCAATGAGGATGCGCTGAAGAGATTACAACTCCTTCAACACCAGTTAGTCTAAACTCCATAATCATGAATTATATAATCAACGTTATTGGTTAAAAAATGACTTATATGACCATATAATTACTGACTATTGGTTTCGGGTGCATCTCATTTTTGTTGTTTGACAAGGTGGTGCGTTACGGGGCGGGCTGTCTAAAACCTGGCTACGAGGCGGAAAATGAGGCCCCCCCTACCCTAACACACCCTACGCAAATTTTTTACAAATATGAGATGCACCCTTGGTTTCAGACATCATCTTAGGGGATATTCAGCGATCAACACTCAACACTTAACAATCAATTTTCAAACACCAAATCCCCTGCGTCAACCCGGAGATTACCTATTTTCCAACCTAGAGAAATTGGTCCATTCCCATTAACTGGTTTGTACAGATCAAGGTGTTTTGACCAGTCATGTTTTATCCCATTTCGCGTCAGACTTGGCAAGTCATTTTTAGGATTGTAGGTCAGTTTAAGACTCTCACCAGTGCTACCAATCCACTGCACTTTACCTATGGCAATTTCACGTAAATCTAACTGACTTTTTGTCTTAACTGCCTGTTTAAAATCCTCATAGTTACCATGAGATTCCTCCTCTCCTACTTCTAGAGCAAAGCCAGCATAGCTATTGCCTAGGGGTGTTGCCTTCAGAGTTTTTTCCTGACTATAGAGCTGGGCAAATTTCTGGTTGGGTATAGCCACCTCAGTATAGGTATCCAAATTAATCGAGCGAATCGCTAACCAGGTTTTCTCCAGTTTAAAGAACCAAATCCCATCTTCTATTTCTGCTTGAGCCGTCTTAGGTAATTGGAAAAAGAATGGTCTATCCGTAGCTGGTCTTAACCAAAGAACTAGGTTACGGTATTGCCCAACTTGGTCTCCCTGATGTTTTCCTGGCTTCACCCAATCACCACCAGTATTAGCAACAAAATAATCCACACCCCGCTCTTGATTGTATGCCATTAGCTTGAATGGTCCGACATCACCATCAGGGAATTCACCCGCCAAACTCGCCAACTGATAGGTATGACCAAAGAAGGTGGTTTCCCAATATCCTGGTTTATCCTCACCTCCAGCTTTCCAATTTTCGTAGACTGGTTTACTCGCCAGGATTTCCACAGGCTTCTGAAACTGCTTACGAGCTAACTTTACCACCGCCTGGGGAGGTCGATAGGCGCTAGTAATTACGTGAATTACATCCCGTTCTGGCTTAGGATTCACTAAGGTAACATCGCCAAAATAAAGCCAGAACAGACGGGCAGCACTGGCTCCGTATACCACATTACTTTTGCCGTAATCCCGCTTAGTCGGTCCGCCAAAACCACCTCGATAATATTTCACTGCTGCCGCCGCTGACATCCAATCTAGAGCCGCTTTCGCCAGTTGTTTCACCTCCGGCTCCTTCGCAAAGTCGTAGAGATTTAGATAAGCCGCAAAGGTGTGACCATGGTAAGTCTCTGAATCCCACTCTCCCATACCAATGTTGTAGAGCGCCCAGACATAGCGCTGAATTTTCTTTTTATACAGACGCCTAGTCTCTTCATTTCCGGTTTCCTCCGCCATCAGATAAACGGAAATCTCTCGCATTGCCCGGAGATTGTCCGTGTTGCGTCCATCCACCCAACCTCCTCGCACATCCGGTCCCCAACCATCACCACCTTTTCCCTTACCATAAATGGGGTGAGGACGCCCGTTGGGGTCTGTTTCTGTCCAGGTTTTAGCACCGTCAAACATTCGCTGTTTGTAGGTCGGGTCGAGAAATTGCCCAAAGAAGAAGTATTTTCGGATTTGTCCTTTGAGGGTGAAAGCGTAATAGTAGTCAATACCCTCAGTGTGTTGGTTATCTTCAGCTTGGGCATCTTCTGATTGCAGAAACTCTAGGGCTTTCTCCCGATTGCCAAAAATAAAATCAAACATGGCATAGGGATAAGACCGCTTCTCATTTTCCCCGTAGTTGTTGCCATAACCTTTACCACCGTAATACTGAATGGCCTGGTTGGCTCGCACCCAGAATTCCGATTCCAATTCAGGAGTCCACTGATTCCTATACTTGGTCGCAATCGGTAAGGGTTCAATCTGAATTAGATCAGTAACAGATCTGCTAATCACTGGTTTAGCCTCTAGCGCTGGTGTGGTCGGTATAACTTGGTGGGTACAGCCCAAGACAGCACCAGCCACCAAGGAAGCTACTAGTAAGTTACGAGATTTCGGAGATTTCACCAGATTTCACCAGTTGTAGCGATTGGCCTCAATTCTTACACAACAACCAAAACAGTACACCTGAGCGTCAACCCTAAATTAAACATCGGCACTTCAGAATTTTTAATCATGGGCAATGGGGCTCAGAACCCCCAGGGATTGAGAAATTCAGGATATAGTCATGTTCGATTTACTATTTGCTCGCAATTTGGCCACTACACTAATTATACTCACTGTCTTCATTCTTGGCTTAGACAAGTTGTATCGGCAGGATCAAAACCCTGGAAAACTCCAAAGGGTTCAGCACATGGAACACGCCCTTCGAGTCTGATTTGCGCTCAAGGCAACTCAATTCCGTTGAGATTCCCTGAACTAGGTGTGGAATAGGAGCCAGTTCCCTAGTTCGACCCAAGTTACTGGTTTGTCAGATCGCTGTGAATATTAGTAGACAAGAGCCCTATAGTAACCATGGATAAGGCAAGTACGTAATTATTCGTAGGCCACTATTGCGAGTGGCTCAGAGATTTCCGAGATTTTGCGGATACGGTTTACTGTCATTTCCGATTACTGTTGTATATGGTAGTTTTAACCTTTTGCTGCATCCCCCTGGGGCACCCAACCGCCCATCAGGGGTTTTTTGTATTGAGTGTGGCTAAATTTTATGAGTTATAGTATGCTGTAGTCTTAACCGTAATTGAAGGAGAGCGCAGTGGGGAGTAGGAATCGGGTTTTGATAATGTCTAGATTAGGCTAACCGTCGCCACCCAGTCTTATCCCCTAAACTCAAGGTCTCCCAACGTTACTACACTTTTAATAATCGGCAAAAAATTCAAGCTAGGCTAGTATTAGCCTGGGCAATACCTAAATTTTTCCAGATAAAGGACAATTGATTTTAAGCTTTTTAAGTTTTGTAGCCCTATAACTTAAATTCAAAGGTGACATAGTTTTCGATTATTTTTTACAAAACTATTATATTTATATATAAAATTATTTTGATATTAACTATTAACATAACACTCAGAAATTAGTAAAAAATACTTGGCATTGGTTTGATTATTTTCACATAATTGAGTATTGATTTAATTTTTATTAAAGTTTTTTTAAAAAATTAAAAATATTCGGTAAAGCCTGCCATTAAAAAAAGCAAAAAACAACTGATATAGAAATCCTAATTAAAACGTCATAAACATCAACAGGAGGATGGGTGGATTCTTCCCCATCTTCCCCATCTCCATAAATCATCCCCCTACAGGTGCAACGCTCCAGATTTATCTGTGGGGAGTCGTCAAAGCTAACAAGTTCTGATGGTACAAACCGCACTAAAAACCGGAATTACGGGCTTGCTCCATCAATTGCTCAGCCCTACGTCCCCACTGGGGATTACCTTGGCTATTGTAAAGGTCTCTAGCATACTGCAAGACTTGCAGAGCATCACTAAACCGGTTTTGGCGCAGAAATACTACACCAGCAGCATAATAGGCATTAGCGTAATTCGAGTTAGCTACCGCTGCTTGCTGGAATGCTGCCAGAGCACCATCCAAATTTCTCTGACTAAATAAAATTCCCCCGATATTGTAGTGGGCTTCGGGGTATTTGGGATTGATTTTGATCGCTTGCTCAAACGCCTTTTTTGCCTCCTCCAGCTTGCCCTGTTGCCTATAAATCAGTCCTAAATGATATGGCGGTTCGGGAGCATTACGGCTAAATTGCATTGCTTGTTTAAATGATGCGATCGCTTGTGCGGGTGTTCGCAACTTGGACATAACTAGACCCATGTTATAGTGAGCAACACCAAGTTTAGGGTCAAGTTCCAGAGCTCTTTCTAGATATTCCCGTGCCTGAGACAAATTCTTTCCTTCCAACAGAGCAGCCCCTAAATTAGCAAAGGCTAGAGCAAATTCTGGATCGGTCTGGGTCGCCCGATAAAAGGCATCGGCTGACGCCTGCAATTTTCCAACCTGCCGCAATGCTAGGCCCAAGTTGTAGTGTGCTGGTGCTAGCTTGGGATTCAGTTGGGCGGCCTTTTCAAACGCCACGATTGCTTCAAGTACCTTACTCTCTTGAATTAATGCCAGTCCTTGATTAAGTTGCTCAAGGGCTGCGGGTTGAGTTGGTTTGAGTGCTGGGAGATACTGAGACTGGGCGATTAGTCTACCACTGTAACGGTAAGGGCGAGTAAGGGGATGATGTCTACTCAGTCTCCCTGGTGAATCATTCAGATGATCTGGGTTAACCCCTAGGGCATGGGAAACTAGTGGCTGTGTCAGCACCAACAGCCAACTGACTCCTAGGAAGAAATAGCCTCTGGCAGTGACTTTTCTGTTAACAAACATTAAGTTGAGTGGGAATAAATTTTGCTTAAGATTTTTGAAACATTTTTTTTTATAGTTGTTACGTGTATTCATATTTTTTGAAAATTAGTGACCTAGAGTTATCTTACTTAACAGTTTTAGTAGTTTACATTACAAGACATTGCAAGTTCGATCTAGATCAAACCAAAATAAGTTAATCTCACAACCAGATAACGTTGATCCCATCTCAACAAAACTTACGCATAAACCAGTAGTCAGGAGATAAGTAGGTAGGATGAGCAGGTAAGAGAAGCGTTGACGTATGGCACGTTTTAACCAACTCACCTCGCTACCAGATCATCCCCTTCAAGCTCCGCTTCAATGCATAAGTCCAATTGAAATAATTTGGGGGTAAATTATGAACGGCAAAGCGTGTAAAGCCACCCGTAATGTGGCAATTGTTGGTCCGTATCTCAGTGGGAAAACCACTCTACTCGAAAGTTTGTTGTCCGTTACTGGTAGGATTTCTCGCAAAGGCACAGTAAAGGAAGGCAACACCGTCGGTGATAATGCCACCGAGGCCAGGCAACGCCAAATGAGTGTGGAGGTAACTGCCGCCAGCACCGAGTATCAAGATATCTGCTTCAATTTTATAGACTGTCCCGGTTCCATTGAATTTGCTCAAGAAACCTACAACGCCTTAGTTGGTGTGGATGCGGCTGTCGTGGTTTGTGAACCAGTAAGCGATCGCGTCCTGACCTTAGCACCCTTATTCAAATTTCTCGACGACTGGGAAATCCCCCACTTAGTCTTTATTAACAAAATGGATCGGTTTGAGTTGACCGATGATGCTAATGGTAACTCCTTACGGTCCGTCTTTGATGCCCTCAATTCAGTTTCCACTCGCCCCTTAGTACTGCACCAATACCCCATTGGTAAGGGAGAACACCTCACCGGGTTTATTGATTTAGTCACCGAACAAGCTTATCTTTACCATCCTGATGCCCCAGCTGATCCGATCCCACTGCCAGAGTCATTGAAAGAGGCAGAACAGCAAGCACGCACAGAATTACTAGAAACCTTAGCAGATTTTGACGACCACCTCCTCGAAGAACTACTAGAAGAAATTGAGCCACCCCAAGAAGAAATTGTCCAAGACCTGAAGATGGAATTGGGGGCCGACTTGATTGTACCTGTATTTATGGGTGTTGCTCAGCAAGATTACGGGGTTCGCCCCTTGATCGATGCCCTACTGCGAGAATCACCAAGCCCAGAAACCACTGCCGAGCGTCGGGACATTGCTGGTGATGAATCAAGCACGGTGGCACAGGTACTCAAAACCTATTACACTCCCCAAGGTGGAAAACTCTCCCTAGTACGAGTGTGGCAAGGTAAACTAACAGATGGCATGGTCTTTAACGGTGTCCGGGCCGGAGGCTTATACCGTATGTTTGGTCACCACACTCAGTCAGTTTCCCAAGTATCTGCTGGTGACATCGTTGCCCTGGGACGCTTAGAGGGCATTAAAACTGGTGACACCCTGACCACTGATACGGGTAATCCAGAGATTAAATTACCAATAGCTGAGGGAACCAAACCAGTCTATGCGTTAGCCATTACTCCTGAGAAGCGCAAAGATGAGGTTAAGCTGAGTGGTGCCTTAACCAAGCTGCTGGAAGAAGACCCATCTCTGGTGTGGGAACAACATGGAGACACTCACGAAATCATCCTATGGGGACAGGGAGATATTCATCTTCAGGTTGCTCTAGACCGGATGAGCCGCAAATACAACTTACCGATGACCACTCACTTACCCCGAGTGCCTTACAAAGAAAGTATCCGCAAATCCACTACCTCTCACGGGCGCTACAAGCATCAAAGTGGTGGTCATGGGCAATATGGTGATGTCTACCTTGATATCCAACCCTTGTCTCGGGGTGAAGGGTTTAATTTCTCGGAAACCATTGTCGGTGGGGTGGTGCCAAAGCAATATATCCCTGGTGTGGAGATCGGAGTAAAGGAGTACTTGTCCCACGGACCCTTAGGCTTCCCAGTGGTAGATGTGGCTGTGACTCTAACCAATGGGTCTTACCACTCCGTAGATAGTTCGGAACAGGCATTTAAACAAGCAGCACGGCTAGCTATGACCGGTGGTATGCCCGATTGTGAGCCAATGTTACTTGAGCCAATTATGTCTGTTGGGGTCTATGCACCTCAGGAATTCACCTCTAAGGTGCTGCAATTGATCACCGGTCATCGGGGTCAAATCCTGGGCTATCAGACCTGTTCTGATTGGACAGGATGGGATTGTGTTTCTGGCTATATCCCCCAGGCAGAAATGCAGAACTTGATCATGGAATTGCGATCGCTTACTTTAGGGATCGGTTTCTTTAATTGGAGCTATGACCATCTCCAGGAAGTGCCAGGTAAGCTAGCTGATCGGGTGCTGGCCACCGCTGGCAATGGTAATGGTAATGGTAATGGTCGCAGCTAGGTGAATGGTTTTAGGGGTTAGGTTTTAGGTAAGCATATGCTTACGGTTTTAGGTATTGGGTTAATGGTTAATGGTTAATGGTTAATTTCTAGTACTTAAAGCCTAAACCGATCATGGCTAATCCCTAGCGAGAGGCTACCCGCTGGAGTTTTTCAATAAAAAAGGGAAGGATCAAAATTAGTAGTTTGATTGGCCAAGGAACAAAAAATAGGCTGACAAACAGACAGATTAAGGCTGTTATAGCTGCAGCCACTTTGACGATTTCTTCAGTAGTCTTAACGCAAAGGTAAATGGCTACTGAGGCGATCATCAAAGTCATCGATAAGGGGATAAGCATAATTATTACCTCAAGTTTTTCCGCCATAATTACCTAACCTAGCATCAGGGTTATGGAAAACATAGCAGTTGAGTCAGGTCGCCCCGTCTAGGCAACAGGGGGGTGCTGACCATCCAACACTGCCAATTAGCAGAACGTGATCCCAGATTATTCTCCTAGAGACTACACGATTGAGAATGGGATTTTCGGATACTTATCTAAATTTTCCCACCTTGGGGTTGGTTTGATTCACCTCAAGATGCACCTCAAGTAGCGGCTCCTAGGTCCCATCTCATGGTGCTACAGCAGCAAAGCCTGGCAACGATGAAGCCAATCCCTTGTGGAGTCGGAGTAGAGCGATTGGCCGTAGGCCACGCGGGGCGCGTTCGCTTGATTTTGGTATTAAAGCGATCATGCTATCATGCTTAATCTCAGGGCAATTGGAGCGTGCCATTGAGTTTAGCTTGGCTTCAATAAATATTATACATAACCTACACATAAATCATACGTTTAGCTAACGCGATTGGCCGTAGGCCACGCGGGGCGCGTTCGCAAACTTTCGTCAGCCTTACTAAAGATGTAGGCTAACGGAATTTGATATAACACACCGAACTCTTGACTAGCTCCTACCCCATCGAGACATTAATCATTTTGAATAACGAAGTAGGCGAAGCCAAAGAACGAAGCAATTAGGATTTCAGCAAAAGGGCTATCATCTTTTGGTTTGCGTCTACCCATAATTTTGATTACTGAACCGGTAGTCTAGCAGTTTTCTATGGTTATATCACACTCAGGTTAGCCGCCAAGAATCATGTAGGGTGCAAAGTAAATGGCAGTGCTTAACTTACAATACCTGATCGATATTCAGGAAGGATTAGGATTTGCGGAACAATTAGTGTTTTCCAACACAGGGCAATCTCTCAGTGATATCCAAAGAGCAGTTTTGCAAAAATCCTGGCAAGGGCAACGCAAAACCTATGACCATATCGCTCAAGAGTTAGGCTATTCAGCAAGTTATATCAAGCAGACCGTTGCCCCTAAATTATGGAAACTGTTCTCAGAGGCACTAGGGGAAAAAGTTAGTAAAACCAACTTTCGTAGTGTACTCGAAAGACGACAGGTCAATCAAGAATAGAGTCATACTCAGGAGCTGCTTGGGGTATTGAAACAGGGACTAGAGCCTTACGAAAAAGGGAAGGTGGAATCTACAGCTACTGAACAGATATCAAATGTTTCTTTTCCGAACCATCCCCAATCCCAAATCCTCAATCCTCAATCGCAGCAGTTGGAGTTACCAGAGGGAAGAGTTCCTTTAGCTTCCCGATTTTATGTCGAGCGAGTCCCCTATGAATTCAGGTGTTACGAAGAGATTGTTAAACCAGGAGCCTTTATTCATATTAAAGCACCCAGACAGATGGGGAAAACATCCCTGATGGTGAGGATTCTGGCTCATGCAGAAACTCAGGGTTACCAAACTGTGCGTTTGAACCTTCAGCCTGATTTAGCCGTAGCCTTTGAAGCAGTGGTTAGGGCAAAAGTTCCAGTGGCCTTGGAACAGGTACAGGCATTTAAGCTTTACAGTATGGGACTGGTGAATTGGTCAGACAATCAAGTCATGGTTAGCTGCAATTTGTATCAGCGATACTTTAGCGTTCGCTTTCATAGCCATAGCGCTACGGGCTGGGAATAGGCAAGAGGCATGCTAGCAAGAGGCATGCTAGCAATAGAAAAGCCAAGTTTGACAAAGCTTGTAGCAATTTATCCCTCACCATTATTTGTAAATACCCAAGCGCGTATTGCTATAGTAATCGGAAATATTGCTATATAATCGTTACTGTTCAAGGCCCCCCGATAGCCTGCAGAACTTAAACAAATATCTGGCAGTAACATTATGACCTCTTG
Source organism: Moorena sp. SIO3I6 (assembly GCF_010672095.1). NCBI lineage: Bacteria > Bacillati > Cyanobacteriota > Cyanophyceae > Coleofasciculales > Coleofasciculaceae > Moorena > Moorena sp. SIO3I6. Next base: position 51,207 of record NZ_JAAHHU010000019.1, read on the forward strand.
CCACAATACCACCACCACTGTCATTGAAGAATCCAAAGGGGTTAAGCGAGTTGCCTTGCTAGGAATGCCCAACACGGGCAAATCAACCTTCTTTAACCGTATCACAGGTACCACTGCTCACGTTGGCAATTGGCCCGGCATTACTGTAGATCTACTACAAGCTAATGTGCAACTCAATGGCGAACCTACGGAATTCGTAGATTTACCAGGAATTTATGACCTCAAGGGATTTTCTGATGATGAGAAAATTGTTAAAACCTTTTTAGAAAATTTTGCTGTTGATCTATTTATTCTTGTTCTCAATGCTTCCCAAATTGATAGTCAAATTCGCTTAGCATTGCAGGTAAAATCCCTAGGTTTACCGGCAGTTGTGATGCTGAATATGGCTGATGAAGCTAAGCAATATGGAGTTAAAATAAACACAGAACTATTATCCGATAATTTGGATATGCCCGTGTTCCTCATTAGTGCCAAATACGGAGACGGCTATATGAGGGCATACCTAGAAATTTCTAAAACTTTAAAGGCACAAGAACAATCGATTAATATAGATAATCTAAAAACTCGTTTATCTGAGCATAGCTCTATCTCCACTAAAGAGATAGATTCAGTCCTCAATGGTGCGGTAGAAATGCCCTCTGAGATGGCAGTCAATTTAACCGCCAGGATTGATAAGTTACTGCTGCATCCGATATTGGGATTACCTTTGTTTTTCTTAGGAATGTTCCTGGTATTTTGGGTAGTTTGGACTGTGGGACTCCCCTCTCAAGACCTGATGGATAATATGACTGGCTGGATTCAAGGTGCGATGATTGAGCCTGTCATCCAACCCTTACCCACAGTGGTTCAAGACTTTTTGATTAATGGGATTTGGAACGGTTTAGCTACCGTTGCTTCCTTTGTACCATTAATTGTGCTGTTCTTTATCTTAATGGCAATTCTAGAAGATAGTGGCTACCTATCCCGTTCTGCCTATTTAATGGATATCTTTATGGAACGGTTGGGGTTAGATGGTCGCAGTTTTGTGATGCAAATGATGGGATTTGGCTGTAATGTGCCCGCATTAATGGGAACTAGAGTTATGCGATCGCAAGCCTTGCGACTGCTAACTATGCTAGTCATTCCTTTTGCTTTGTGTGCTGCCAGACTCCAGGTATTTGTCTTTATCATTGCCGCTGTATTTCCCCATGGTAACGGGGCTTTAGTATTATTTTCCCTGTACCTACTTAGTTTTGTAGCCGCCATTGTCACTGCTGCTCTTTTCCAAGGAGTCTTTAAAAACGAGGAACCCTTTATTATAGAATTACCCCCTTACCGAATTCCGACTATCAAACAAGTCTTACTGAGAGGATGGGGAGAAGTCAAAGAATTTTTGCAACGAGCATCTGGGTTTATTACCTTTGGCTGTGTTGCTGTTTGGTTCATCACGAATTTACCGCCAGGAGCGACAGGATTGGATACCATTGGCGGGCAAATTGGACAATTTTTAAGTCCGATCATGAATCCCATTGGTATTAATCCCCATTTAACCTTAGCCTTAATTTTTGGTTTTATTGCTAAAGAAATTGTCATTGGCTCTTTAGCCGTAATTTATGGACTTAACTCCCTGGCTGTTAGTCAGCATATAACTGATACAGTGACATTTATCCAAGGATATAGTTTTTGTATCTTTTGCTTAATCTACACTCCCTGTTTAACTACTATTGTTACCCTATTTAATGAGGCAAAATCATGGAAATTTACCCTATTTTCCTTAGTGTTTTCCTTAGGCTTGGCTTGGGTAGCTAGCTTGATATTTTACCAGGGAGCTTTAGCACTCGGATTTCATTGAAGATATAGCACTTCTCAATTGGGTGAGGTACAAATTTCTGGGTTTTAGGGAGTAGGGAGTAGGGAGTAGGGAGTAGGGAGTAGGGAGTAGGGAGTGGTAAAAAAACCTGTGTACCTCACTCGTGATGGGAATTGCTATAAAAATTAAACGGGAAAAGTTAAATGGTAAAAGTTAAACGAAAAAATGGGGATTCCCCCTTATCCTCTCTGAGCAAGGCAGGCACGAACATGGGCGTTAACAAATGACCTATGACAAAAGTATTATTTTTTACAGAAAAATTTATTTTTCGTGGTATATGTGTCATGCTGGTCTTAGTCAATTGGAGTGGTAGCCCCAGTAAGGGGCTGGGAAAATGCAAAAAATCGAGGCAATTATCCGAGCCTATAAGCTCGAAGACGTCAAAATCGCTTTAGTCAATGCTGGTATCGTTGGCATGACCGTGTCTGAAGTTCGGGGATTTGGACGACAGAAAGGTCAAACTGAACAGTATCGCGGTACAAAGTACAGGGTAGACTTTCTTCCTAAGGTAAAGCTAGAAGTCGTTGTTGAAAATGGCTTAGTTGACATGGCAGTAGAAAAAATTCTCGCTGCTGCTCACACCGGTAAAATCGGCGACGGGAAAATTTTTATCAGTCCCATTGAGCAAGTTGTCCGGATTAGGACTGGAGAAAGGAATTTAGAGGCTGTTTAATCTCTAATCTGCTTGAGCTTGTAGCTTGTAGGGTGGGCAAAAACAGTTTGGTTCAAATGAGTATTAATGATTAGATTACTTTGCCCACCCTACTTGAATTGGTCTAAGTGCTAATGGGTAATGGGTAATGGGTAATGGGTAATGGGTACTTGACGATTACCCATTACCCTTACCCAAAAATCCAGGGACGATTTGCTAAGTGATTAGTAGGAATTAGTTGGAATTAGATTCGTAAAACATTGATTTGCTCCGATCGTACACTGGCCAATCGTCGTTTTCACCACCAATAATTAATTTTTCAATCTCCACATATTCTTTGGCAAGTTGCCGGAGAGAATTAATTAAAATATCAAGAGCGATCGCATCACTAGTTCCTAAATCAAACCAGCAGCGCCCCCAAGTGCCTTCATACTCAAACTCGCCCTGATTATGCATCAAGGCCATTAAACTCTTTTCCGCTACTCTATCATCATATTCCATGTAGCTGATTTCTAGGCCAACCTCTTGCACCGGTAGGTTTTCTGCATCAAATCCTCCTAATTTCCCTAATAAAAACCAGGAATTGAACAATTCTTCCACATATTCCTTTTCCCGATAGGAGGGAACAGTGCTAAATTCTATCCAAATCCACAAATCAAATGGGTTAAACTCACGAAATATAATTTGCATATCGTTAGGGAATAGGGAACAGGGAATCGGGAATCGGGAATCGGGAATCGGGAATCGGGAATCGGGAATCGGGAATCGGGAATCGGGAATCGGGAATCGGTTAAAAGCAAATATTTTAACAATAACTAAGTTTTAGTTATTACCATAAATCCCTACTATCCGAGAGTAAACTTTTGATTAATCCTGAATTTTTTCCAAAAACTATCTTATCACAATTTTCAACTAGTTGTGAAAAATATAGTTATGAAAAATCACCAATAGTGAGAGAGGGAGCAGGGAGCAGGGAGTAGCGATGGAGCGCGCTCTTGGAGTTCCAGTTGCTTATCTGACTCCCCATCTCCCCATCTCCCCATCTCCCCATGTTGTTATTATTGATACTGAGGAAGGTGATAATGCTGGAAATATCACTATTATCGCTGACAATATTTCACTAACTAAGCAAAGTATTATTGATAGCAATTCCAACAATAGTGA